>NZ_JAXHDD010000042.1:0-34314 GCF_037072025.1 Pseudogracilibacillus sp. SO30301A
ACTATGTAAAATCAGCACGGTTGAACGGCGGTACAAAAAAGCCTTTGGAACTAACAGGTAAAAGAGTTGTAAAAAACATGAAAAAACTAAAAAATCAACTTGCTCTAAAAGGACTTACATCATGACAGCGTTAATGCGATAGTCCCCATTTTGTTGAACTTCATTGGTACTTGGTAACTATCGTCATATTTTTCATCTCGCTCTCTATCACTTTTACCCCTCATTCCCAAATTCATATTCTTTATATAGATTATGATAATACATATTGTTATTTATTAATTCATCATGTGTACCTATAGCCATTATTTCACCTTTGTCTAAAACCACAATATTGTCTGCGTTTCTAATGGTAGAAGCCTTATGAGCAATGACTAAGGTAGTTCGTTCATGCTTGAATTTTAGTAATACCTCTTGAATCTGTTCTTCTGATTGATAATCTAATGCGGAAGTTGCTTCGTCTAAAAGAAAGATAGGAGCATTACGCAATACCGCCCTAGCAATCGATATTTTTTGCCGTTGTCCTCCTGATAAATTAGCTCCACCCTCACCTACTTCTGTCGCCAATCCATTAGGCAAATGATGGATGAGATCATATAATTTTAATTCTTCTAATAACGTGATTATCTCCGATTCTGTGGCATCTAAATTTCCATATCTTATATTTTCTAAAACTGTACCAGAAAATAAGTACTGATCCTGACTAACAAAGGAAAAGTAACTCATTAACTCTGCATAGGTCATCTTACTAATATCTTTATCGTTAATCTCAATCAAGCCTGAATAAGGAAAGAACCCTAATAAAATCTTGAAAATAGTCGATTTTCCAGACCCGTTGTGTCCTAAAATAGCAACAAATTGGTTCTCTTTCACTTCTAAGTTAATATCAGATAGGACTTTCTTGTTTTCTTCATTGTACGAAAAGCTTACATTTTTCATTGATATGTTACTTCTCTCTCTTCCCACCTCATGTTTTTGTGGAAATGTATCGAATTGTCTTTTTTCCTTAAACACACGGAATATCCGATCGCAAGCAGACAATGATTCCTGGGTTAATCCCCAAACCTGCGCTAAGCCGCTAAACGGCCATACTACATGATTTAATAATTGTATAAAAGCTAATAAAGCACCTATTGTAATGTCACCTATTAATACGTAATAAGCTCCCAATCCAAAAGCAATCAAAAAAGTAAGAAATCCAATTGCCTGTGAAGAGCCTTGCAAAGCGGCTTGTGCCTTCCCTTTTTGTAAATCATAATGAAAAATTCCCTTAGTTAACCCTTGAAATTTCTCAGCTACAACACTACCAAGTAAATACGTCCGAATAAAAGGGATATTTTTTACCGTTTCTTGCACATAACTCTGACTGTGAGCAACTTGCTCCTGTAATTCACCTGATATCTTTCGCATGGATGAACCAAAAATTTTTCCAATCAAGATAATTAACGGACCGATCAGACCACATACTAGGGCTAATTGCCATTGTATTTTCAATAGGAAGATAAATGCAGCTATAGCAACTAACGGGCCCTGTAATAGACTAATAAATGTACTACCCATTAAGTCTCCCACTACATTGACATCATTAATTATTTTTGAAGAAATCTCTCCGGATTTGGTTTTATTGAAGTAGGAGATCGGTAACTTTAAATGATGATTAAATAATCGGACACGCAAATCGTTTCTTATGTATGAGGAAATATAGTTCTTAACTAGTACATCATAATAATTTTGAATAAATGTTAGCCCTAACAATACAACTCCGATAATTAATACAAAACGAAATTGGTTGGTATTACCAATCAAAGCTGAATCTGTAATATTCATCATAAACCATGGTAAAGCTAAGTCTAAAAATATTCCGGCAAATAAACTAATAATGAGTATTACAAATATGAGCCATTTCTTTTTTACGTAAGCCAATAATTCTGATTGAACACCCTTCATCTTACAACCAAACCCCTTGTAATCATTCTCATTATTCATCGAAAATGGATGATGAATTTAATTACTTTTGATTTATACCTCTTACAACATAATTTGTTAGGAAAAAGCCTAAAAAACCCTACAGGATATTTTTTTTAAATCCAGAATAGTTGCTTTTTCTAATTCCATGAGTTCATAACACATTTTAAACACAGTTTTTCTATTAAATTGGTATTTTCCTAAGATATTACCCTTCAAGAATATATTTTTTAATTGTTCCGCTAATAAAGATGTCTTTTTTAATCATATGGATATCTTTTCATCATGTAAAAAAGTGTCAAAATATTGGCGGAATAAATATCTAGACCCGGAAATCATACTAAACATTTGAATTAATAACTCGAAGGTCTCTTTGTCATTTTTAAATTCTTTTGTCTCTGTTTCTGTTGACGAAAAATGTAATAATCCTTTATAAAAAATATATTTATCATTAAATTCTGTGATATATCTCTTAAAGTTTTTCAAAACAATTTTTTCTAACGAACCTATACTTTTAATTTCATTAATGTCTATGTACATAATTGTCTTAGCATATTCAGGGGTTTCGTTAAAAACAGCATTTCTTATCACTTCACTGCTAACGTAGTCTAAAAACTGAGGGGAGTTAATATCTTCCAATAAGAACTCGTAGTTTCTCCCACTTTTAATATATTCTTTTAATGCAACCGAGTGTAATGTATTATTAAAGGTATAATCTATCCCTTTTCTTCTATGTGTAAGAAAATCGTTATTTGCCCAAATGTACACGTTAGTATACCCTTCATCAAATAGACTCGTCGACTCTGAATAATGAGACCCCCAAATGGAGATGGAGACTCATAGTAGAATAGCCTATCCCCCCTAGATTAGTTTTTTTACAAAGACATACCATTCATCTTTTAATAATTGTTAGACTATCTCATTCATCTCATCTACAGAAGACATTGAAATGGTCTGTACTTGAAACAAATCATTCAACCCTAGGTATCCGCTATCATAAGTTATATATGGAATACATCCTTCTATTTAACCCGTATTTAATGTATCTTCATATAAAGATTGACAATAACTAGCTGTCAAGAAGCAAGGCATATACCAGTATTGTTGTAGTGAATCACTCTGTGCCATAAGTATACTAAGCATGCTATTAATTGAACAATCTATCCACAAATCATTATATGGTTTATTTAATTGGCAAATTATTTTTCATTCATTTTTTATTCCTCCGTCAGTATCTGTAAATCATATCATTTATAATATAGTTATTTACCCTACGGTCAATTGTTTATCTAACATTTTACGATATTCTGAATCTGGATGGCTTAATAGGTCTTTCTGAGTTCCGGATTCGATAATTGTACCATCTGACATCACGATAATACGATCTGCATTCATAATCGTTTGTAATTTATGAGCTACAATAATAATTGTTTTCTTTCCTTGCATTGACATGATAGCTTTTTGTATCAATTGATCTGATGCATTATCCAGCGAGGAAGTTGGCTCATCCATTACAATAATTGGTGTGTCTCTTAAAAATGCTCTGGCAATCATAATACGCTGCTTTTGCCCACCTGAAATAGATGAACCTGATTCAGACATATACGTATCAAAACCATTTTCCAAGTCCTTGATAAATTCATAGGCATTTGCTTTTCTAGCTGCTTCAATTACTTGTTCCTCATTCACATTCTTCATACCAAAAGTAATGTTCTCCCGAATAGTTCCCGGAAATATAAACGGTATCTGTGCAACATAAGAAATAAACGAGTTTGAAACATTAGACTGATGAGACACGTATTGATCAAAATACCTTATCTCTCCTTCAGTGGGTTCATATAATTGACAAATTATTCGTGAAAGGGTTGTTTTACCAGCTCCACTTGACCCCACTATTGCCACCATTTCACCTTTCATTGCCTTGAAATTAACATTATGTAATATCTGCTTATTGTACTTCTTTCCTTTACAACTAAAAGCCACTCCTTTTAATTCAATAGCTGTATCCGTTTGATCAGTTTTAATATTTTTTTCAGATACTTTGTTAACAGAAGTCTGTTGCTCATTGTCTAGATCAATAATAGTTAAAATTCTTTTTCCGGCTCCGACTCCTTCCTGAATTTCTCCCCAATTTCGGGATAAATTAACAAATGGAATTTGAACTCTCCCAAAGAGTGACATAAATGCTACGATGCTCCCTATTGTTATTTCGCCTCGAATAGCTGATTGACTAATAAAAAAGACAATAAAAATAGTTAAAAAGTTATTTACTAGTCCTATAGTTTCAGACATCTTAATCTTATACTTCACACTGCTTATTACTAAACTATTTTCTTTATTTTTATTCATTAAAAATCTCTCTTCAAAAAAGTTTTGCAGTCTCAGAGACTTTACAGATAGTATTCCTTGGAAATTTTCTTGAAGTGTACTTCTTACCATCCCACGACTGCGTTGGATATCAAAGGAAAGTAAACGTAGTTTCTTGTCAAAAAAGCGTCCTGAAAAAAATATGATTGGTCCAGAAATCAATACCAATGATGAAAGAAACACATTGATATTCATTAGATAAATAAAAGATACTAAAGCAAGTATCACATTTCTCACTATTTGCAACATCACACCACTGATAACATTAGAAACTTGTTTCACATCATTTGTGCTTATGCTTGTTAAATCACCTGAGTGAAAATTTTGAATATCCCGCAGTTTTAGGGAGTTCACCTTCTGGAAAACCAACGTATTCAGACGTACACGAACCGACTCTGCAAGATACTTGTTCATCATACCTTGCAAGAACAAAAAAAACGTACCTACAATGACTACAATTGAAGAAATAATCCCTAGACGATACAAACCATTTATGTCTTTTTCTGCAATGATATCTATATATAACTGCTGACCCCACGCTGTACCCACACTGAATGAAACATCGATGAAGATTAATAAAATAATAGCTACCAAATACCATTTAAACGCTTTAAAATAAGAAAAAATCTTAAGATATAATTTGTAAGGACTTTCCAAAAATTCCACATCCTCCTTAGAGGAAGCTAAATGTTTAGTTTTCACTGACATTTTCCTTATTCTCCCACTGATTATACATTTTATAGTATCTCCCTCTAAGTAACATTAGTTCTTCATGCGTTCCTTCTTCAACCACATTTCCATCTTCAACAAAGACAACTTTATCCGCATAAGTAGCTGTGGTTAACTTATGTGCAACCATAATAAATGTACGTTTTTCTACGAATTCACGAATCGCATTAAGAGCGATGTTTTCAGTCTCTACATCCAAATTTGATGTCGCCTCGTCTAATATAAGAATTTCCTTGTTAGGATCTAACAATGCACGAGCGATGGCAATTCTTTGTTTTTCTCCACCTGAAAGTGTCCCCCCACGATCTAATACATCAAGATTTGCTGAGGAATTCTCAATCAAGTAATTAATCCCAACCTTTTCTACAACTTCACTGATTTCTTCTTTAGTTGCGGTCAATTTACCTAACTGAATATTTTCTATGACACTACCTGAGATTAGAAATGGCTCTTGAGGGACGTAAGCAATTCTCATTCTCCACTCGTTTGGATCTTGAACAGCAATGGGTTCTTGATCGTAATATATAGTTCCTTGCTTAGGGCTATGGAATCCCATGAGTAAATGTAACATACTAGATTTCCCACTTCCACTCGGTCCAACAATTACTGTCATTTTGTGCTTTTCAATATGGAGAGACAAATCCTGAAAAATCTCTCTCTCATTAAGTTCCATGTGTATTTGTTCAAAATAAAAACCATCTTTAGATATTTTAGAATTTGTTTTTTTCTTTGATTGAGAAACTTCTTGTGGAATTTCTTGAAGTTCGAATATTCGGTTGGCGCTCGCAATAGAAGTTTGAAGTTGATTCCACGATGATGATAATTCTGAAATTGGGCGAGAAAGACGTTCAAATGTAACCAAAAATGCGGCTACCGCTCCAACATCCATGTTTCCCAGGTAAACCTGATAACCACCATAACTAAATACAAAGATTAACCCAAAAAATGTAGATACAATTTGCATTTTCATATATAGTTCTTCAAAACGAATTCTTTTTTTAGCATAATGACGAATCTGGTTCAAATGTTTCTGATATTTGTGTACGAGCATGTCATATACTGGATAAGCTCTGATTACTTCAGCGCCTTGAACAGTATCTTGGATCAGTGCCTCGCTTTTCGACATTTCCTTGTAATGATTCTCATGATTTATCCGTATATATTTTGCAAATGGACTAGATAGTAAAGGCATAAGGATGGCTATCAATATGGAACCAATGGTTAAACCAATATTTAAAAAAGAAAAATAGATTAAGGTAAATACTACTTGAAAAATATTAACCATTATTTCTCCTAACTTCATATTTAATCCACTTTGG
Source organism: Pseudogracilibacillus sp. SO30301A (assembly GCF_037072025.1). Lineage (NCBI taxonomy): Bacteria > Bacillati > Bacillota > Bacilli > Caryophanales > Bacillaceae > Pseudogracilibacillus > Pseudogracilibacillus sp. SO30301A. The sequence goes on from NZ_JAXHDD010000042.1 coordinate 6,378, forward strand.
GCTTCTGTAGCTGAATCAATTACCCTATTAAGTAAATCCCCAGTTAGTAATAGCTTGAGTCAATACAACACCTATTCCTAATATTAAGGCGAAATAAAGCAATTGGACATCAAGTTCTACCCCTGCGTTAATCATCTTTCTTAATGCCTCCGCTAAACCAATTCCCAAGCTAGCCTGTATTATTGCTAATCCAGCAATAATAGTGTAAACTAAGAAATACTTATTACTAATTTTATATAATCTCCTTAATGTACTTATGGGAGAATGCAACTTCATCCATCCTTTCCATTCTCATTGCATATTATTTTATCTTTTTTCTCTCTCGTACTTTTGATTCCGGACTAATTTCTATAGAATCAGTATATTCAACATAGTCAATCTGGCACTTCGGTCCAATGATGACTTGCTGTCCTCGAACATGTTTAGCCTCGAGTATAGATTTACCCTTCAGTCACTTATCACCGTGCTAATCCTTGATTTATACTATCATCTAGACAACCGATTATTCATCTTCTCAACGTCCTTTATGAATATTGCATTGGTATTAATTCATCTGAGATAAGAGTTACCAATGTGTTAAATATTGTTGGTAGCGCTTACATATAATTATTTATAATAACATTATAATGATATTAACTTTGTAATTAGTCAATGTCAAGACTAGGTTGTATTTAAAATATACAAAGTTTACTATATTTTATACTAATAAAGATTTAAAAGGCGGTGTTTGGAGTTATTTTCTCTAGTTAACAAGTACTTTACCGAGCAGAATTGTGGATCTAGGTCAATATTTTGACACTATTTAGTTAACTTTGCCATGTTAGTTTTTCACTCGTCATTCGTTTAGTACACATATTTCTCATCATGAAATGCAAATCATGCCTCTCATGAAAATAGTAAAAGATGAACAGATATTTCTGCTCAGCTTTTATGTTGTTCAGCAAATATTCGCATTGCTTGACACATGAATGTTGCCAATCCTTCTCCGAATTGATCAATATTATTCGTAAGCCGGTTATCAGCTACATACATTTCTCCCAATCCTTTAAACGCATCCAAGGAATACGATCCTATTTTATTTAAATACTTCCACCATTGTTCAATTGCCTCCTGTGCCTCTTCTGAATCAGGTGCAAGATGACGAATTTTTGCTAATCGTTTAAAAGTCTCTTCCAACTCCTTTTCCATCCTTTGTTTCTCCCCTTTAGTCCAACGATCTTTCTTTGCATTTGCTTCATCAACTGCTGCGTCTCCCCATCTCTCCCTTGCCTCTTCTTCATAATTATTTTCATCAAAATTAAACCCTGAAAACTTTTCCTCCATGCTCATCTCAATCTCTCCTTTTTTATATTGGATCGTCTTATCAATTGTTTGAATAAGACGGTGTATGTTTTCCCATTTTTCCAATAGGATTTCCCGATGCATTTCTAAAGCGTCCAACTGATTAAACGTAGGACTTCCAATAATTGCTTTAATTTCTTTTAAAGGCATCCCCAGTTGTTTAAAAAACAAAATTTGTTGCAACTGTTCCAAATTTCGTTCAGAATAAATACGATAACCGGATTCATTTATTTCACTCGGAGTGAGAAGTCCTATTTATCATAATAATGAAGCGTCCTTACACTAATCCCTGCTAGATCCGCTACTTCTTTCACTTTCACTTCTGATTTCCCCCCTCTAATTAGTACTATAAAGGATAACGTTACGTAAGGGTCAACACGAGTTTTAAGAAAGGATGAAAAAATTGATTAAAATTTTAGCTATAGATGATGATGAAAGTATTTAAACCTTGTCAGTATACATCTAACCCATTCCGGATATAAAGTTTTAAAGGCAACCAATGGAATCGAAGCACTCGCTCTTATTGAACATGAGTTACCTGATTTAGCTGTCGCTGATGTAATGATGCCTCAAATGGACGGTTTTGTTAACAAAAAAATTAACCGAAATGAACATTCCTGTTCTCCTTCTTACAGCTAAAGGAGAACTAGAAGACAAAAAATAAAAGATTTCTCACTGGGTCAGATGATTTTGTCGTCAAACCTTTTGAACCAAATGAGCTGTTATTCAGAATTCAGACAATTTTAAGGCGATACGACAAGTCTCTGGAGCCGAATATTCAAGTTGGTTCTATGAAAAATAATCGTCAAAGCTATGAAGTAGAGATTAAAACTCTATTCCTGCCATTAAAGGAGTTTGAATTATTATCCGTACTAGCACTAGCCTCCCGTGTTAATCATGTATTTACTAGAGACTATTTAATTGAACGAGTTTGGGGATTTGATTACGAAGGAGATGACCAAACTATAAACGTGCATATTAAACGATTAAGAGAAAAATTTGGCTATATATCTTTTTCCGAAATAGAAATCACAACAGTTCGAGGGGTTGGATATAAACTCAAGGTGGCTTCTGTATGAAATCTTTATACGGAAAGTCTCTACGAACGTGTTAAAATTAGATTAGAGCAGTTTATTCATTCGTTAAAGGTGACGAATTAAGATGACTAGAAAGAGTAACACAACTACCATCATTCAACTATCATAAGAAAAGTCGGAAAAAACAAGAATTAGAGTAGAAAAGACAATCTCAGAAATGGCATTAAAATAGGAGAAGATTAATTTTAACTCCGTTGCACAAAAGGCAAATGTTTTAAAGTCATGGATTTACAATCAAAAAGATATCAGAACTAGATTGGAGACATTAAGAGGGATGCAAATAAATGAGTTAGCCCTCAAAAGTCCACGTTCAGAGGAGGTACTAATAAAGACATTATAAAGTCGTATAAAGGCATTAGAGGACGAAAACAAACAATTAAAAGATCAAGTTCCAAAATTCCATGGCAATCTGTTTTAGTGGTATTATGTTTCTCAGAATTAATAGTGTTTTCAGATTATCGTGTGAATTTTTTTCCTATAGGTATGGGTTAAAATATACTTGAGTTAATTTATGAGATCGGTAGTAAGGAAATTTGAGGGTGGAATAATGAATGATTTTTATACAGCATTAAATTATGTAAATAAAATGATTTACGAGCCAAGTGGTTTAACTGTAAAGAGTGTTCAAGAAGAAAAACAAAATTCTAAGTATGGAGCTGGTATATTTCGATTATCTTCGAGAACAGTTCGTTTCAGGGTTGCAAATATAACCCCGACCAAAGTAGGGCAGTTTGTTGCTTTTTGGGAAAAAGATGAAAATAATAAAAACCAACCCTTTACGTATGAGGAAGCACCTGATTTATTAGTCATAACTGCCTTTAAAAATGATAGTGGTTTGGACAATTTATTTTTCCAAAAGAAATTCTTTTCAAACAGGAAATTCTTAAGTCCAGTTCATCAAAGGGGAAAATGGCAATGAGAGTTTATTCTAGCTGGGATAAACCGACTAGTAAGCAAGCGATGAAAACACAAAAATGGCAATTGCCTTATTTTGTTAATATGAGTGATCCGAGTAAATTACCCATAGACAAAATAATAGAACTGTATTCGCTTTAATCCTATGCAAACCGGCGCAGTATGTATGAAGAAGCATTGTTCTAGAATACGGCGATTGTTGAACAAGAACTGATGCAATTGCTTAACAAAGCTTAATCCCTGCTATTGTATATAAATTTAAGTAGTGAAGGTAGAGGATAAAAGTGTTTTTGTTTATTATATTAGTTATGTTTGCGTTTCCAGTGGCATCAATTTTGATTGGAATAATCGGATACCTTATCTTTAAAAATATTTATTTGGCGCCGATTTTGGTAGCAATAATTTCTGTTACAGCTAACTTGACGATACTGCATTCACTTCTTTGGTTTTGGTTAATATTGTACACATTACTTTCCCTATTGGCTGGCTTGTGCGTCAAACTACTATCCGTGTTGAAATCTTCAAACAAGCAATCAAGGCTTTTATAACATATTCATTAAATGGACGCGATTATTGCAGATCAAAAGCCTAATTCCTCGATAAAATAGAAAGAAGAATTAGGCTTTTGATTTACATTATTTAAAATATTTGCCATTTTGTAAAGCAACAAGTAGTAAGTCTGTTGTCGATCACTGAAAAAAAGATAACGGAAGTGGTACATTCTTATGATCGTAATCAATTGTTACCTGAAATTTTACATTGCATTTTTCCGTTTGATTTAAATGCGTTAAATACATGTCGTTAAGCCTTTAGATTACGATTACATTGCTAACGGGAATAGATCAAGCTTGTTTAGATTGCAGATTATGAAAATTAGCAAAAAAGTTTAAAAAATCCGAACGAATACGTTTCATGAAAAATTTATATTACAGTTCGTATTTCTATGACTAACATGATTTTATCTTATCCTCTTTTTCAATTATACGTTTTGTAACGCTTCATTCAGACTATCTTCTGTTATCTTATCATGAGAAGCATTCCAAACTGCTTCCTTATCTTTCAAAACAAACGCTTGTGGTGATTGGTGCCGGATCCCTAAGTCCTCTGCAATCTGATCAGACACTGGACGAGTTTCTCTCACCTTTACATAAAATGCTCCGATATCTTCCTCATTATTATCTAAAAAACGTTGAAATTCAGCAAATGCTTCAGCGCTGATTGGACAAGTGGTGCTTTGCTTGAAAAGTATGACTGGCTTTTCTGTTGATGTTTCCCACACTTCATTTAAATCATCTATTTCTAAAAGTTCTTTTAATTCTAGCATATAAATCCTCCTTGTATAGCATTTGCCTCTATTTTAAGGATAATTCTTCCTTCATACAAATAATCAGTTTGGTATACTTTTATTTATTACGAACAGCGAACAAGTAGTTTCCATTTAACACAAGTAATACAATCGCCATGAGAACAACAGAAAAAACTTGTGAATTATCAGTGAAGACAGAATAAAGTGTCGCACCTATCATGGCAAAAATTAATACTGTATTTGCTAAATGATAAGTTTTATACAGTCCATTTAAAATGATGTACCTTTCACCATCATCAGCAGTTTCTAACAATTTTTCAGCATACTTTGAATCAGACACACTAGGTATTTCACGTTCAGGGTAAACAAAATGCACTAAGTTTACCATAAAGGCTACAAATAAATAACTAATAACTGCGATAATTATTCCAACAACGATAAGCACCATATTTTTTGTAATCATTAATACAACACATAACGCCAATAATGCAATAATCGAACTAGATTGTGAAAATAATGAATAATCACTAAATTTTTTGTACTTTAAAACATCAATTTCATCTTCTTCATCACCTTGTAAATTCTTACTACCTAATTTTTTTATCTGCCTGTGTAAAAGAAAACTCCATCCCAATAGGATAAAAGCGATAACTAGTAATCCAGTCACAATTACATCAGCATATGTTAATAAATCTAAAGAAGAGATACTTAACATAAAATACACTCCAAAAAACCCGATAGTAGCACCAAATAACAGTTGTATTATAATTTTCATTTACAATTCATCCTCCTCAAAGAAAAATATGTTTTCAATCGGCTCTTCAAAAATACGTGCAATCCGAACTGCAATCAATAAGGACGGAACAAACTCTTCACGTTCGATTAAACTGATCGTTTGTCTCGACACTTTCGCCAATTTTGCAAGTTGTGTTTGATTGAGCCCTTCTCGTGCGCGAAGTTCTTTAAGTCGACTTTTCATATTTCATCACCTCTGAATTAATTGTAAATGATAGTTTTAATTTTGTAAAGTTTATTTGTCAAAATTAAAAATATATTGGTCAAAAAAATCAATTTGTAAATTTTCTCTATTTAAAGTTTGGTTTATGTATGTTTCTTTGTAGCGTGATAGGATTCTGTACATATATCGACGAGATTACTTTTTTATCGGCGGTTTCTGCGCAATATATCGGCGCGACCACTATTTTATCGGTGGTTCTGCACAAAAATATCGCTGCGCGAATACTATTTTATTGGCGTTTTTATACAAATATCGGCTCGATGCATTTATCCGCATATCCCATCCCCATCCACAGAAAGTAATTGTTTCAAAAAAAAAAGATTGCCTAATCATCCCTGGCAATCTTTTTTACTCGTTCTTTATTTCTGCAACTACTTCTTCTACTTCTTGACGCGACATTTTCTCTTTTCCAGCTTCCATAGCTTCTAATGTTCGTTTCGCTAAAGCTAATGGAATTTTACAAAATAGTTTAATCGTACGGGTTTTAATATCTTTCAAATATTGTTCACCGAGGCGCAAATTTTCGTTAGCATACGCAAATACATCATCCCTGCTCCATCCTTCGGGAATAAAGCGAACCCCTCGTTCCGTATAATCCTCATGTTGATTACGCAAAATATTTACGGCTTGTAACCCCCTGCCAAATCCTATTGCTAAATCTTGATCCGTTTCCGTTCCGTCATACCATTTCCATATATCAGAAAGCATAACCCCAACGAGCCCTGCTACATAATAAGTATAATTATCTAGATCATCTTTCGTTTTTATAAACCAATCTCTTTTTACCCAGTCCGCCATTCCACCAGCCATTTCGGCTGTAGCTTCTCTTACTTTTCCAACGATACCTTCCGGGCAGACTTTAATCCAGTCAGCTAGTCGGATCGTAACTTCTGGTAGCTTCAGTTGGTACGGTTCAATGGAACGTAAGTAAGCATGCTGATCAAACTCGCCATCTTCCAGTAATAACTTTTCAGTATTTTGTAAAAGATCCTGCTTCACATCAGCCGCTAACGTCTCATGATCCTCAATTTCATCGATGGCACGCATACATAAATAAGCAGAACCAACTGTTAATCTAAGTTCTCGCTTTAATAATGTAATAGGGATATAAAAAGTACGGCTTGTCTCCTTTAATACATGCATTGCTTCCTTTTCTAGCTTAGCTTGATAACTCAACTTACGTTTCCTCCTTATGCGGACTCTAATTCAAGTATAGCAAAGAATCGCAAATATTTCTTACCATATTACTTTTTTCTTTTTTTCTAAAAAATTTTAGATTTATATTTACATTTGAATAATATTGGATTATAATCCTCTCATTACATTAACACTTGAAGGGAAAATGCAAGATGACTGAAAACATTTCATTAATTAAATTTACAGAAATAGATCGAGAAACAATGCCACATTATTACGATTATGCAATTGCAATTGAAAAGGTTGTAAAAACTTTATATGATAAGACTGGGAGAACTTTTAAAATTTATTCATCAGAAGACGGTTTTGAAGAGTTAAACAGCGCAATAATTCAAATGCTAAAAAATAATTCACCTGATATTGAAGTAGTATCTCCTATTTTCGATCATATTAGTGCTAGAAAAATTCATTATATAGACAACGAAGATTATTTTATCTCATATTCTGACGAAAATAATTTAATATACTTCGAAAAGTATCAAGTTGCTTATGCAACTATCACTATCTACCAAAGTCATGCTGATTTTCCATTAGAATTTTTCTTTGCAGTGGATGATGAAAGTATCTTAACATTTATTAAGGAAATGATTGATAAAGAAAGAAAATTTATGCTCCATGGGATTACTGTATTAACAGACACGGAGGATGGATTGGAACGATCAAAAGAAGATATTACGAAACAAATTCACCGAGATGAGGTTTTACTAGCAGACAATGTTAAAAAAGATATTTTTCGTTCCATCGATGAGTTTTTCTCAAAAAGTGGGACTTTCTTTAAAATGTATGACATCCCGTACAAGCGCGGTATTTTGTTATACGGAAATCCAGGTAATGGGAAAACAACACTAGTGAAATCAATTGCTGGAAGTGTTGAAGCCCCTGTTGTTTATTGGCAAATAACCGAATATACTTCAAGTTATTCAATCGATGAGGTGTTTCAAACAACCAAAAAACTAGCACCTGTTATCTTAATCATCGAAGATATTGACTCCATGCCATATGAATGTCGTTCATTTTTTCTAAATACATTAGACGGTGCTACAACAAAAGAAGGGATTTTTTTAATTGGAACAACCAATTATCCTGAAAAAATCGATCCTGCTTTGATTAATCGAGCTGGTCGCTTCGATCGTGCTTACGAGATAAAGCAACCGGGAATAGAACTACGTCGAGAATATTTAATGAATAAAAAAGTAGTCCAATTTGTTGATGAAAATAAAATTGATTATATTGCTGAGAAAACAAAAGGACTATCGATAGCACAATTAAATGAACTTTATATGTCCATGGCGTTAGAATGGCATTATGAGAAAAAAGTTGACGTGGATAAAATTATCGAAGAATTAAAAGAAAATCATAAAAAAACGATGAAACAAGATTTTGAAATGGAAGATTATGATGAAAAATTAGGGTTTTAATTTATCAAATAATGTTAGACTTATAATATACCTTTTAAATAATTGCCTTTTCTCTAAAACATTGTTGTTTAAAATTACAAAATCCATAAACTGCGACATAAGAGTCTACATGTTATCTATGTATCAACTCAAGTCTGGGGCGACTCATATATTGCGAATCGACTCGACTTCTTGGGAAATGACTCGACATGTTTGAGTTCGACTCGACATCTTGGGAATCGACTCGACTTCTTCGAAATCGACTCGACTTCTTGGTAAATGACTCGACATGTTCGAAATCGACTCGACATCTTGGAGAGCGAGTATTTCTTTCATAGTTATGTCACAGTATACTTCAACTAAGTAAAAACAATAAAATTACGAAAATAGTCTTAATAAAAAATAACACAGAGATGCTGATCAATCATCTCGATTATTTTTCCAAAGGAGACCGTAAATGAAATTTTCGAGTAGATTTATGAAGTTTATCGGTGGTCGTGACCTAATATTTATCCTTTTAGTCCTAATACTGTTAGGGATCGTCATATTTATTTATGATAAAGTTGCTTTTATTTTTAATCCAATAACAGTCATTTTTTCAACCTTATTTCCCCCCATTGTTTTAGCGTTTATTGCTTATTATTTATTAAATCCGATCGTTAATCTCTTAGAACGCTTTCGCATCAAAAGAATTTGGGGAATTATTATAATAATTCTAGGAATCGGTGGTCTAATAACCGGACTAACTATTATTATTGCACCAATTGTAGAGTCACAGATTAAAGATTTAATCAATAGATTTCCCTCTTACTTAAACCAAATGGGACTGAGTATCCAATCATGGATGCAAGCATCTGCATTTCAAACGTATTATGAGCAAGGATATGATTGGGTTGTGGAAAATCTAAGTAACTTACCACAACAAATTGGGAATTATCTCGACAATGCGTATCAAGGAATTAAAAATATTGCAACAACTGTTACAAATGTGGTTGTGACGATCATTACCTTTCCGATTATCTTATTCTTTTTATTAAAAGATGGTACAGCATTTAAAAAGTATACTATTAAGCTGCTTCCTCCAAGATATCGTTCAGATGTAAACCTAATTTTAAGAAACATGGATGAACAAGTTGGTTCTTATATTCAAGGGCAAATTATTGTTGCAACATGCATTGGGATTTTACTTTATATTGGGTATTTGATTATTGGTCTAGATTATGCAATTATTTTAGCTCTTATTGCTGCAGTAACAAGTGTTGTTCCATATTTAGGACCAATTATTGCTATATCTCCAGCAATTATTATCGCAATCGTTCACTCACCATTTATGCTATTAAAATTGGCAATTGTTTGGGCAGCTGTACAATTTTTAGAAGGAAATTTTATTTCTCCGAATATCATGGGGAAAACAATGAAAGTCCATCCACTTACCATCATTTTTGTTTTACTTGTAGCAGGAAATTTATTTGGACTAGTTGGGGTAATTTTAGGTATTCCTGGTTATGCTCTCATTAAAGTTATCGTTCAATACATCTATGAGAAATTTAAAAAACGTTATAACTATTATTACGGTGAAAAATACGGGGCATATGAAATAGACACAAAAGATGAAACGTTTAAATAATTGTATTTTTAAAAATTGCTTTTTAGTGAAATCTATGAGATAGTGGAATTAGAGTCAAAACTAAATATTTGTCATCACCACTAGGGGTGTTTTTCGAAACTGAGAAAGGCGGTTGCCTTAACCCTTGAACTTGAACTAGTTCATACTAGCGTAAGGAAGCGGTGAATTACGAAAAATTACACGATGAAAGTGTAGTTTGCTATTTTCGTACTGCATATAGTAAAATATGCCGCTTCCATAAGTTGGAAGTGGCTTTTTTATTTGAAAGGAGGTTATAAATGATGAGTAGGATTCAGCAATTAATCAGACAAATAGATGATCGTCAACATGAATTAATCGAATTACTAACTACTCTCATCTCATTTAAAACAGCAGCACCGCCTGCTAGAAATACGAAAGAAGCACAATTATATGTAGCACAGTTTTTGGAGGAAATCGGTTTTTCTATCGATATGTGGGACGTCTATCCAAATGACCCTAATGTCGTCGGTGTTCGGAAAGGGAAAAAATCTGCTACTCACCAAAGTCTTATTATAAATAGTCATATCGATGTAGCAGAAGTAAGAGAAGATGAACAATGGGAGTCAAATCCCTTCCAACCGATAATAAAAAACGACAGCATCATCGGTCGTGGAGCAGCAGATATGAAAGGTGGACTAGCGGGTGCGTTGTTTGCGTTAAAGTTATTAAGTGAAGAAAGTATCACCTTAGCCGGGGATATTATCTTTCAATCCGTAATCGGAGAAGAAGTTGGAGAAGCAGGTACATTACAATGCACGAAGCGCGGTTATGATGCCGATTTTGCTTTAGTTGTAGACACTAGTGATTTACATATCCAAGGTCAAGGAGGAGTTATCACTGGATGGATTACTATAAAAAGTGATAGAACCTACCATGATGCAACACGGAGGAATATGATCCATGCAGGCGGTGGACTATTTGGTGCAAGTGCAATTGAAAAAATGATGAAACTAATAGAAGGGTTACAAAATTTGGAGCGTCATTGGGCAATTACCAAACAATATGAGGGCTATCCACCGGGAACAAACACGATTAATCCGGCGGTAATTGAAGGGGGCCGACATGCGGCTTTTATTGCTGATGAATGCCGTTTGTGGATTACTGTTCATTACTACCCAGATGAAACGTATGAACAAGTTATTCGAGAAATAGAAGAACATCTCATGAATGTTGCTAAAGCAGATACATGGTTACGAGAGAATCCCCCTACTTTTACATGGGGTGGCTCCTCGATGATTGAAGATCGGGGCGAAATTTTTCCCTCCCTTGAAGTGGATCCGAACCATGAGGCAGTAAAATTATTGGCTCAATCACATGAAAAAATCCATCATAATCCAGTTGTAATCGATGTTTCTCCTTCTGTAACAGACGGATGTTGGTTCGCTGAAGCGGGAATTCCGGCAGCGATTTATGGTCCTGGTGATTTTCTGAATGCACATGCAATAAACGAACAAATTTCTATCGATCAATTAATTGCATTTACGAAAACAATGATCCATTTCATTTATCAGTGGTCTAATCAAGAAAAACGTTACATGTAACACTACCTTATTTTAGAAAAAAAGGATGAACCTTTATCATGAGTGTCCAAAATAAAAAAATAGCACTCCAGTTTGAAAACGTTGATTTTTACTACAAAAACGATGTAGAACAAATTCCAATTTTAAAAAATGTGAGCTTTTCCGTTTCAGATGGAGAGTTTGTAAGTATTGTTGGTGCAAGTGGTTCAGGAAAAACGACTATCTTTCGTCTCATCGTTGGACTTGAGGAGTCAAACAGCGGCTCCATTTATTTAAATGGAAAACAAGCCAAAAACCGTTTGGGGAAAGTTGGATATATGCCACAACAAGATTTATTGATGCCTTGGAGAACAATTCGACAAAATGCCGCTCTCCCATTAGAGCTACAAAAAGACCATCTCGACAGAAATACGGTTAACAACTTACTAGAAGAGTTTGGTTTAAAAGGATATGAGGACAAGTATCCTCATGAATTATCCGGAGGGATGCGTCAACGAGTTTCCTTCTTAAGAGCCACTTTATCCGGTTCAAACGTGCTATTGTTGGATGAACCTTTTTCTGCCCTAGATGCGATGACAAAGTTATTTATGCAGGAATGGCTGCTTGAACAGTGGGAAAAACAGCAATCTACTATTTTGTTTATAACACACGATATTTCGGAAGCTTTATTTTTGTCCGATCGAATTTATATTATTACAGATACCCCTTTTTCCACATTAGAAGAAGTCAACGTGCCTTTAGAACGTCCAAGACAGCAACACCATTTAGATAAAAAAGAAGTGGTGGAACTAAAAAATAACTTACTAGAGCGTTTTCGAATGAGGGTTTAATCAATGAGAAATTATCTTTATTCAACTATTTTAATCATTATTCTTTTATTTGTATGGGAAATGGTTGCTAGGTTTGTAAATACATCGTTTATTTTACCATCACCTATTGAAATTACTATTAAACTATGGGAGCTAAAAGAAGTGCTTTTGCTACATCATCTTCCCGTTACACTTGCTGTCATTGCTATAGGTCTTGGCATTTCATTAGTGTTTGGGATTACCTTAGCGACAAGTATGAACATATCAAAAACGTTAGAGCAAGCCTTTTATCCTATATTAATTACATCGCAAACGATCCCTATTATTGCACTGGCACCTATATTTGTACTTTGGTTTGGCTATTCCATCTGGAGTAAAATTGTTGTGACGATTATCATTACTTTTTTTCCAATCACAGTAAGTACATTCGATGGATTTCGTTCAACAAATAAAGAACTGAAAGAATTATTTCAAACACTTGGTGCATCTAAACGTCAACTTTTTTTCAAGTTGGAAGTTCCATCTGCCCTCCCCTCCTTCTTTTCAGGACTAAAAGTAGCCGTACCAATGAGTGTCATTGGGGCTGCGATTGGAGAATGGCTCGGAGCACAGGCGGGATTAGGTTATTTTAGCCGCCGAATGATGACACAATTTGATGGAGCAGGAGTTTTTGCTCCAATTGTTGTCCTTTCTTTTATTGGAATTCTTTTATTTATTGCAGTCGTGTTATTAGAAAAATATTTGTTGAAATGGAGAAGATCTTAACGTGAAAAATTTATCAGTAATGTTTAGCATATTAATGATGTTTACCATTCTAAGTGCTTGTGGAAATGAAAATGAAAAACAAGGTACAGAGGAAGGAGAAAGTACAGACGAAACTAAGAAAGTATCAATCATGCTTGATTGGTATCCAAATGCGGTACATAGCTATTTATATGTTGCAGAAGAAAAAGGTTACTTTGAAGAAGAAGGAATCGACGTCGAATTTCAGTTTCCGGCAAACCCGACAGATCCTCTAACATTAGCAGCATCTGGAAAAATTACAATGGGATTATATTACCAACCCGATGTGATTATGGCAAAAGCAAATGAAAATATCCCTGTTAAAGCTGTGACCGCTATCGTTCGTGAGCCGTTAAATCACGTTGTTTACCGTTCGGATGCCCCGATAAAATCTCCGAAAGAATTGGAAGGCAAACAAGTAGGGTACCCCGGAATTCCTATTAATGAAGCATTAGTTAAAACAATTGTTGAACATGACGGTGGAGACTATGACCAAGTAGAAATGTTTAATGTAGAATTTGAATTAGGCTCATCTCTTATTTCCGAGCAAGTAGACGCAGTTAGTGGTATGTTTGTCAACCATGAAGTTCCACTTTTACGCAGTGAAGGTTACGATGTTGATTTTATCAACCCGGTAGATTACGGGGTTCCTAGTTATTATGAAGTTGTCGCTGTCACAAGTGATGAAACATGGGAAAAAGAAAAGGAAAATATCGAAGCATTTTGGCGGGCTGCACGTAAGGGATACGATTTCATGGTTGAAAATGAAGAAGAAGCGTTACAAATTTTACTCGACAACCAGGACGAAGCGAACTTTCCTTTAGATAAAGATGTAGAAACTGAGAGTTTAAATATTTTATTACCAAAAATGGAATCGGAAGAGGAATTTGGTACACAAGAAAAAGCCTCCTGGGAAGAGACAGCAAATTGGTTACAAGAATATGGATTAATTGAAGAAGTTCCAAACATTGACGACATATTTGTTAATATTGAACCATAACTGTGAACTACTCACTACTTAACTAGTGCTTGAAGTAGGAACTGCTCACTTTCACGACAAAAGCACCCTTCAAATCCCATGAGCGTCACTTCGGGCAGTTTCTACCCTAGATGTCCGTTAATACGTAAGTTTCTTTCATACCTTAGAATATTTTAAACACGGAAGGGGTTTTGGCTTGGTTTTCGCATCATTATTTCTCCGTGCAACCCTATATATCCAGTTATCAAAGAACACCTCATACCATGAGTGTGACATATGTTCGGTCAAGTACATCTAAAGACGTCCTTGACCGAAAGCCAATTCATCTCCACCTTAACGTTGGGCTATTGCCCTTCTCACGTTTGAAGATGGAGACTTCTTGGCTACATTCGTTAAACATAAGAGACTGTTTAAAAAGTTTTTGAACCATAAAGAAATCCGAATTATCATTCAAATTTTTTCCATCAAAATTTGTATTTTCTCGGCGGAAATCTCCCTCGCTGATACATCGCAGTTTATGGAAATGAGCTATAAAGTTTTCAAATATAACCAAAGAGAAGAATCCGAACTAGTAGTTCAGTCCCACGTGTCTGAAGACCTCGCAGCAGGTTAAGAACGCAGCGTCCTGTTCGCCACACCTGGACTGTCGCTAAATGCTCGCCCCACCGTAAAGATTGCCCTTGCACGTCCTGTGCTTCGGGGCTAAAAGCAGTGCCCACAAGTCAAAGGAGACACTGTAAGAGCAAGCGATAGCGCAGCTTAAAACAGATGTCGCTCTTATACCTGTGGTGAAAGCGTAGTGTATTTCTGGAGCCGTAAGACAATCATTATCCGAAGTTTCGTAGCAGTTGATCAACTACATATTAGGATCCAAGTTCCTATCCTATCATTGTTCTTCTTTAATTGGAAAGTTTTAGTTATGTCCTTAGCCTTTTTATCCTTTTATCGCGCCTTCCACCATCCCTTTAGCAATTCGTCGTTGGAAAATGATATAAAGAACGATAACCGGAACAATCGCTATAACAAGACTAGCAAATAAAGTCCCCCATGCATTCGTATATTCCGCTTCACTACTAATATAATCAATGGCCAGTGCTAATGTATAATTTTCTTGACTTTGTAAAAAGATTAACGCCATAAAATATTCATTCCAAAATTGAATCGTATTCATAATTGTAACTGTAATTATTCCCGAAGTTGTTAAAGGGGTTATAATTTTCCACAAGACGCCATAAGGAGTCATCCCATCCATCGCTGCAGACTCCTCTAAAGATTTGGGGATAGTACTAATAAAACTTGTTAGTACAAAAATAGTAAACGGCAATTGACTAACTGCATAAACAAGCATTAAACCAAAAATATTATCCAATAAATTTAAATTATTTAATAAGAAAAATAAAGGAATCCAGCCAAGCACCATTGGGATCATCATTGCGGAAATATACAACGTAAATAAATAATTACTTCCACGAAAAGGCATTCTTTCAATTGCATAAGCTGTCGGTATCGCTAAAATAAGTGTCAATAATGCACCAAGAATAGTGACAATTAAACTATTAAAAACACTTGTATTAATATTATAGTTCGTCCATGCATGGATAAAATTTTCAAAACTAAATGATTCAGGAAACCCCCAAGGATTCCGGTAGATTTCTGCATTTGATTTAAAAGAACCGATAAACATCCATAAAATTGGGTACAGCACGGCAATTGACCATAAAACTAATGGAATTCGTATTCCAATTCGTCCAATTCTTTCACCAACTGTCGGCTTCATCGCTTTCACCTCTCTCTTTGAGCAAATCATTTTAGTATTCTACTTTTTCACGTCTCATAAAAATTTGTAAAATAAATACGGTGATTAACGATAAAACTAAAATCATTACCCCGATCGTAGCGCCATATCCGAAATGAAACTGCACAAATGCTTGTTGATAAAGATAGGAACCCATCACATGTGTCGCATTATTGGGACCACCTTTTGTCATGACTTGCACAAGGATAAAAGAGCCGTTTAACGTTGTAATCACAATATATAGAACCGCTATTTTAATTTGTGGCCAAATGAGCGGAACCGTAATTTTCCAAAATTGTTGCCACTCACTTGCTCCATCAATCTCAGCAGCTTCATAAAAACTCTTATCAACATTTGCTATTCCACCCATTAACATAAGCATAAATAGTCCAATCCCAGCCCAGATTGCTGGTAATACAATACTGGGTAATGCCCATTTTTCATCCCCTAACCAAGGCCTTGCAAGGTTTTCAAGCCCGAAAAATTCTAAACCCGAATTAACTAACCCTAAATTAGGATTATAGATAAACGTCCATAAAATCCCGATTACGACAACAGACATAATATTAGGAAAAAAGAAGACAATCCGATAAAATGGAGCTTCTTTTATTTTTAGTTGAGTTAAAGCAACAGCAAAAAAAAGTGCCATCGCCATAATTCCGATTACCTTCGTTACTACGAGAAAATAATCGTGAATAATTGTTTTTGGGATAATGGAGTCAGTAAATAACTTTTTATAGTTATCGAGTCCAATAAATGTTTTAACGTTGGAAGATCCTGACCAATCAAAGAAAGAATAATACAAACCACTAAATAAAGGATAAAGAGTAAAAATTGCAAATAAAATAAAAGTGGGCAGGATGCAAAAAGCTAAAAATAAATATCGCTGTTTCTTTGACTGAACCATCTCATTCACCCTTTTCACTTTTAGACATTTAGAAAACAGGATGGAATGAAGAAGCAAACAAATCAAGCTTCCCCATTCCATTACAATCCTTGCTACTCTCGATAATCTGCCGCTGCTTTTTCTGCCGCTTCAGTAAATTCTTCAGCAGTCATGTTTCCAAGCATCAGTGACATTAAGGCATCACCAACCGGAGTTTCCAAATCTGCACTCATTGGGTGAGGTTTTTCATAGATCTTTACTTGATCTGGATCATTAATCATCGCGTTTGCCTCTGTTAAATATGCTGGAACTTGGTCATTTTCTGTTAAATCAACACCTGTCAAATTCATTATCGCACCTGTATGTTCTGAAAATGACATGGCATAATCTCTTGTGAAAACAAATTCTACAAAAGCTTTTGCAGCTTCAGGATTCTTCGCTTCTTCGGCAATTGCCAGTGGACGTAAATCTGGTACAATTGCAAATGGCTCACCGGCATCTTGCATTGGTGATGGTATAAATCCGAAATCAAACCCATCTGGAATATCATTTGCCATTTCATTTGGTAACCAAAAGCCTACCGGGATAAATGCGTTATCATGAAGCAAGAAATTCATTTGTGATTGCGTATGGTTCAGTGCACCTAACCCAGAATCAAACATGCCCTCTTTCTGCATTTCCTCTACTTTTTTCATTGTTTCAAGAACAACATCACTCGTCCATGCCCCTTCTTTTCCTTGAATGACATCAGCGAGTAATTCCTCTCCCCCAGCTGCTCCAAATGCAGGGAATAACATACCTCTTAAGAAATAATACGGATGCTGTCCGCTCGTTACAAACGGGTCGATTCCTTCTTTATCTTTAATTTCTTTCATCGATTCCATGAAACTATCAAAATCTGTCGGAACGGTATAACCTTCTTCCTCAAACCATGCTTTATCATACCATGTTCCCCAAGTATCAAAAACCAATGGTAACGAATAAATATCTCCGTCAAACGTACCTGGCTGTACAATAAAACTGTCAATTAGTTTATCGCCATTTTCTAGTTCAATATCTTGCACCCATTCCGTTAAATTCATTAACTGTCCGTCTTCAACCATCTGCGTTTCACTTGATCCCGCACCATCAATATAAACTACATCGGGCGGATCATTGGCTACCCAACGGGAGCGCATTTCGTCGTTAATGTTTGGACCGGCATGTTCAATAATATTTAAATCCGGATGCTCAGCCTGGAAATCAGCGATGACTTCTTTCCACCAAGAATCCCCATACCCACCAACAAAGTACTGAATCTCAAGATCACCTGAAAGTTCCCCGTCTGAACTTCCTTCCTCATTTAATTCTTCTGTTGTTTCGGGGTCTGTCGTTTTTTCACTGTCACTTGCAGCATCCTCATTCGATGAACAGGCAACAATAAATACTGTCATAAGCATGATAACCAATAAAAGTAACCCACGGTGTTTTAATAAAGAACTCACATTATTTCCCCCTTTTTATCACTTTGTTTATAGCAACTGTCTACAATTGGTTAGCTAATAAACGAATCGCCTCCCTTACATAGCCATTACTTGCTTCAAGGGCCTCATCTGCTTCTTCAAAAGAAACTCCCAATTCTATCATAATGATTGCCGGTTTTACCTTGTAATTCGCTGCAACGAGCACGTTTTCTGCTTCATCATATGTACTATTGGTTACTTCCATAACTGTACGTTTGGCTCGTTCTCTAAGTTTGTAATTACTCGCATGTACATCAACCATTAAATTTTCGTACACTTTTCCTAGTTTCACCATAACGGCTGTACTAATCATATTTAATACCATTTTATGCGAGGTTGCAGCTTTCATTCTAGTTGATCCAGTTAATACTTCGGGCCCGACGACTACTTCTATCTGACAATCTGCATATTTACTAATCTGTGAATGATAATTGCTTGATAATGAGATTGTGTAAGCGCCAACATCTGATGCATATTTTAAAGCACCGATTGGATATGGCGTTCTACCACTTGCTGTAATTCCTAATACTACATCATTGGATGTGAGCGAACATTTTTTTATATCTTGAAAACCTTGACTCTCCTCATCCTCTGCACCTTCTACAGCATATAGAAAAGCCTTATCTCCACCTGCCATTACTGTCTGTATCATCTCTTTAGACACCATAAATGTAGGTGGGCATTCAGAAGCATCCATTACACCTAAACGTCCACTTGTTCCAGCTCCTACATAAAACAATCTTCCACCTTTACGCAAAGATTCGTAAATTTTATTTACAGCGATTTCGATTAAATCTAATACTTTTTCCACTGCATATGCGATCTTTTTATCTTCATTATTAATTGTTCGTAAAATCATTTTAGTTGTCATTTCATCTAAGTTCGTGCTATTTGAATTTCTTTGTTCTGTTGTTAATTTAGATAGCTCCAATTGTCTCTCCCCCAAACATCAATAATCTTCCATAAAAAAACGCTTCTCTAAACGAGTTGATAAAAGGATGATTGCATCATTTACTTATCAAATTTCACCTTGAAAGAGAAAGCGTTTTCATTTTGATGTTTTTATTTTGGTGTCATTTTTATTATTATAGGCTAATTGAACTTTTATGTCAATATAATAATGAAATTCAGTAATAAAATTTCATTATTTTAAGATTGATTTTTTAAAAAGTTAATTGCCTCCCTCGTTTCATCTAAGTAACTTATTGTATTTTCATATTCTTCCGAAGCAAGACACATAAATAAAATATCGATAATATGTAATTGAGCTATTCGAGATGAAGTTGCCGCACTTCTGAATGTAGCTTCCCTGGAAGTTGATGTATACAATTTAATATCTGCTAACTGATTTACAGGCGAGTTCCCATATCTGGTAATAGTTATTACTTGAACATTTTTGCTTTTTGCTAGTTCTAATAACTTAACTACTTCCTGCGTTGAACCTGAAAAAGAAATACCTATAACAACATCCTTCTCTCCTTTGGTGGCAATAGCAGTTGCAGCCATATGCAGATCAGCGTAAAATGTAACATTTTTATCAATGCGAGTGAATTTTTGCTCGGCATCTATTGCGGCAATGGTTGATGCACCAAAACCAATGAGCGTAATTGATTTTGCTCCACTTAAAACCTCTACGGCCTTCTGGATTTCAGACACACTTAAAATATCTGTTGTTTCTTTTAATGTTTGCATTGCATTTGTCGTAACTTTATCAACGATATCATAATAATTTTCATGCGGTTCGATATCTCGGTAACCTGATTCAGATGAATTGGTTTGAAGATCACCAGCAACTCTGATTTTAAGTTCTTGAAACCCTGAAAAACCAAGTGATTTACAAAGACGCATAACTGCTGCGCTGCTCGTTTGACTTCTTTCACCAAGTGTCATCGCCGTCTGCAAAATAGCTTCTTCAGGTTTTTCTAAAATATATTCTGCAATTTTTTTCTCTGAAGGAGGTAGGCTATTAACGACTTCTTTTAATGCAATTAATCCACCTTTTATATGTGACATATAATCACCTTTCTTTTATTTTATCGTTTTTATATTTTTAAGTACTTCTTCGTTTATCGTTATTCCCCTATTTTTAAGTGCTCCTATTACGGATCCGTAAACTGGTGGAATTTCTGGCAAACAGATTGAGATGTTGTTATTGTTTTCCAACTTCTTTTTTATTAATAAAGGTAAAATATCTTTTTCGCTAAACACTCCACCTGCAAGGATAACTGGTGTTACTTCTTGTGGACTGAATAGTTCTTTATTTACAGTCATCACATTAAATGTTAGTTGTTCGGCAACATCATGTACAATTTTAAGCGCAACTCTATCTTTATTTTTATAGGCCTTAAATACGTATATGGAAAGAGGTGCGATTTCCTTTTTTGGAACGTTTGATTTATAAATTTTCTCAATCATTTCTCTTCCAGTCTTTACTTTAAAATGAGATAAAAGTAAATCTTTTAGTACTGTTTTTTCATTCCGTCTCTCCTCTAATTCTAAAACTGAAACAATCGCTCTTCTGCCTAAATCATAACCACTTCCCTCATCACCAAAAAGATAACCCCACCCTCCTAATCGTAATTCAAGACCTTTGGCATTTATTCCGTAAGTAATCGATCCTGTACCTGCGATTTGAACAATTCCAGGTTTACCATATGTTCCAGAAAATAATGCATTCATTGTATCTGATACAATTTCAAAAGGTACAGATATTTTTAGTGTTTCTTTAAAAATGGAGGAAACTAATTGCTTTTGCTTTGAAGTACCAACTCCAGACATACCTGCGTAAATATATGTCACTTGACGAAAGGCTTTCGGCGCCTGTTCTTTAAGCAGGTTAAACATTCTTTTAATATTTGCTGTTAACTCTTTCTGATGAAGTGTGTTGGGATTTGTTGTTCCTATGGTAGCTTCAGTAATAATTTTTCCTGTTTTATCAGCAATAACAGCTACCGTCTTCGTCCCGCCTCCATCTAAACCAATGACATATTCCATCCTTATCATCCTTCGTTTAGCAATATGTTGAATTATATAGTGAACTACATCGCCATTAAAATGGCGCGCTTCAAGTTCTACGCTATGAACTGTTGTCCTTTAAACGTATAGATTGTCCAACACCACTACTGATTGAGCATTTAGCTCTTTCAGATACTTTTTGCTAATATTGATTGCTCCATCTACATCGGCATTGATAACCGTTTTACAATCTCTACAAACATACAGACCTCTGCATTGTTTTATTGTATTTGCTTTTTAAGAAGGGGTTATTTATTTAGTTTAAAACTGTAAATTTAAAGGATCAAGACATGCGTCGTAAGAACTTTATCATGTTATTTACATTTTTTATAGCTATATTCGGAGCACTTCTTGTAACGATGATAAATAAAGAATTTGATAAGAGTCTATTTTATAGAACTGCACTCATTTTGTATTTTTTATTATACACCTACTTAAAAAAATTAACTGGTTTCCATATTTCATGATTTTTAGTGGCTATACAGCAATGATCTGCTATATTGTCGTTTATGGCGGTGGGCTCCATACTCTAGGTATTTTCTTTTTTTACTTTTTCTGTCAACCGCTCATTTTATTACCCCTGTTTTCATTCTAAGTTATATAGTTGGAACAATTGGATTAACAATTACATATCAGTTTCCTGAAGCTTCACAAGCAGCAGTGATACAAAGTAACTTCCTTGCATTTTTAGTAGCCTACCTATTAAACGGCATAGTTTCGTTGATTGTTATCCGTCTTAATCAAGAAATTTAGTCAAATCGTAACTTTACTAAAAAATAGAGAGAAAGATGCTGATGAAAAGATAAAATAACATGCTTTACTTGAGGCTAATGTTAACACGATGATCACTTACATTACAAATGTGAATAATCGTCTCCAAAACAATGTAAAGACACAAAATGAACTATTCAATGTCATTTCCGAAATCGCTAATGGAAGTACTAAACAAAGTGACCGAATTGTAACAATTTCAGAAAATGCCCACAATACGTCTGAACAAATAACGCTGCACTAAAGCCAATGAATTTTAATTTAGACAATGTAACTCGTCATATGGATGATACAAAGCAATTGAATGATGCCTTTAACCAAATCGCAATAAATTAAATCATCAATTTGCAAGTTTTGAAAATTTAGCAAATGATGTAGAAGATAACGCTTCTCATATTAGAATATCTACAACAAGATTTATCAGCTATTGTTCTAGAAGCTTCAGCAAGCTTAGAAGAAATGAGTGCCACAATTGATAGTCTAACCAAAGAAAGTCATCAGATTGGAGAGGATATGAAAAACACGGAGAAAATAGCAATGTGTTTATAATAACTTGGTGACATATTTAAAACTGGAAATGTTGATCCGGATACAAATTCACCATTAATCAAACGTTTGATTAATGGTCTTTCCATTTTCAATCGTTTGACCGATTACTATTCTCTTAATCAGAAATCAAAGTTAATTCTTGTAATATTCACTAAATATATGTTATTTTCGTGACAGGACTACGTTACTATTACGAGGGGGTTACATATGAACAAAAAAGTTTTTATTATCGCCATGATAACAGTAATCGGCTGGGCATCAGGCTTTGCAGCTGTCCGGTCCAGTTTACAAGGAGGCTTTTCCGCAGGTCATTTAATGTTATTCAGGTTCTTACTTGCTTCCGCTTTATTCCTTCTCTATGCACTTTATCCTCGTTCGAATTTTAAATTGCCCAAAAAAGAAGACCTTCTGTCAATTTTTATATTGGGGGTAATTGGGATTACGTTTTATCATTTTGGCGTTACCTTTGGTCAACAGACAGTTGCTGCAGGAACCGCTAGTATGATCGTCGGTTCAGCTCCAATCTTCACCACTTTAATTGCTGTATTAATCTTAAAAGAAAAAATGGATGTACTCGGTTGGATTGGGCTGGTAATCGGGTTTATTGGAATATCACTAATAACAATTGGATCTACAGGTGCCACGTTTACTATATCTAAAGGGCTTTTACTAGTATTTTTTGCAACCATTTCTACATCGTTCTTTTTCGTTTATCAAAAGCCTTTATTAACTAAATACCACCCAATTGAGTTAACGGCTTACTTTACATGGGCTGGTACTATACCGATGCTCGTTTACTTACCTGGTCTGTTTGAAACAATCCAACATGTAACACTAGAAGCCCATTTAGCGGCTATCTATGTCGGAATAGTACCTGCCGCCCTTTGTTATGCAACTTGGTCAATTGCTTTATCTCTAGGGAATGTAAGTCAATTATCAAGTTTGCTTTATTTGGAAGCACCAATTGCTATTATCATCGCCTGGATTTGGTTAAAGGAACTTCCAAGCATTTTATCCATGATTGGAGGACTTATAGCAATTTCTAGTGTTGCAATTGTCAATATTATTGGCAAGAAGAAAAGGAAGACTAAAGCAGAGATACGTGCATAACTGTCTTTTATAAGAAAGGTTTGATTGTATGAAAATTTATGTGGATGCAGATGCCTCTCCCGTTCAAGAGGAAGTAATAGAAATTGCATCAGAATTCAATTTACAAGTAGTAATGGTAAAAAATTTTTCTCATTTTTCCCACGACAAGCATGCATCTCATGTCAAAACAATTTATGTCGATAAAGGATCAGATGCTGCTGATTTTGAAATCATTAAACGTGCTAAAAGTGGCGATATCGTCATCACCCAAGATTATGGGCTCGCCTCTCTCTGTTTAGGCAAAGGATGTTTTGTTCTTCATCATAAAGGCTTCCAATACACAAACAAAAACATAGACAGACTTTTATCTTCTAGGCATGCAAGCGCTGTGGCTAGAAGAGGTGGTCAACGGACGAAAGGACCAAAGCCATACACAAACGAAGATCGGGAAAAGTTTAAACGATTATTAATTCAATTAATTAAAGAAACTGGTTTTTTCTAATGGGCACGTAATTATGGCTATTTTCAATAAATTGAAAATCTATACAAAACAATTTAAAAAAGTGGTATAATTGGTAGTGTTATAAATTAATCGATACGGGTAGTAATTTGTCGAATTATTTTGTAAAGGAAAAATGAGGTGACGTTTTGGGGAAAGAGATATCAATTGGATTATTAGGATTAGGTGTAGTTGGTTCTGGGGTAATTAAAATTGTTGAAGATCATCAGGAAGAACTAATGCACCAACTCGGTCGTGGGGTGAAAGTAGAAAAAGTGCTCGTTCGAAACATAGAAAAAGCACGTCAAATTGAACTTGACCATAGCTTACTTACAACGGATAGTGCAGACGTTCTTGCCAATCCCAATATAGATATAGTAGTAGAGGTTATGGGCGGAGTTGAAGATGCCCGTGAATATATTTTAGAAGCATTAAAAGCAAAAAAACATGTTGTTACTGCGAATAAAGATTTAATCGCTTTACATGGTCCAGAGTTAGAAGAAACTGCTCGCCAAAATGGTTGTGACTTGCTTTATGAAGCAAGTGTCGGCGGTGGAATTCCATTATTACGTCCTTTAACCGATGGGTTTGTATCAGATCGAATTCAGCAAGTAATGGGAATTGTAAATGGTACAACTAACTATATTTTAACGAAAATGGATCAAGAAGGACAAAGTTATGAAGATGCTCTTCAAAAAGCACAAGAGCTTGGTTTTGCAGAAGCTGATCCAACCGCAGATGTCGATGGTCTGGATGCAGCAAGAAAAATGGTAATTTTAGCTCGGCTTTCTTTCTTTACTAGTGTAGAACTTGAAGATGTAGAGGTCGAAGGTATTTCTAAACTCTCCCTAGCAGATATTGAGTATGGGAAGAAATTAGATTTAACAATGAAACTAATCGGGTTTGCAAACCGCCATGACAATCAAATTGAAGTGAGTGTACAGCCGACGTTCTTATCGAAAAACCATCCGCTCGCTGCAGTAAAAGATGAATATAATGCTGTTTATGTTAACGGTGAAGCAGTTGGAGAAACAATGTTCTACGGTCCAGGTGCAGGAAGTCTCCCGACAGCAACTGCGGTAATGTCTGATGTTGTGGAAGCTATTAAAAATATGCTTTTAGGAGTTAACGGGAAAAAATTTGTTACACCACGTTTTAAAAAGGAACTAACACCTGCGAATAAACGTTTTAGCCAGTTTTACCTGCGCTTGCATGTTAAAGATGAAATCGGTGCTTTCGCTTCTATTTCTGATTTATTTAATCGATTAGGAATTAGTTTCGAACGTATTTTGCAAACTCCTGCTTCAAAAGGATTCGCAGAAATTGTCGTCGTTACACATAAAACATCACTAGAAAACTTCCAAAAAGCAATGAACAAATTAGACCAATTACAAGTAATCGATACAGTGGAAAGTTATTTCCGTGTTGAAGGAGATGCATAATACAATGAACTGGCAAGGACTTATCAAAGAATACGCAACGTTTTTACCGGTAACGGAAGAAACCCCTGCACTAACTTTACACGAAGGCAATACTCCTCTGATTCACTTCCCACATATTTCAAAAGAACTCGGGATTGAATTATACGGAAAATATGAAGGATTAAACCCAACTGGTTCTTTTAAAGACCGCGGTATGGTAATGGCTGTAGCAAAAGCAAAAGAAGCTGGAAGTAAGTCAGTTATTTGTGCTTCTACCGGAAATACATCTGCTGCAGCGGCGGCTTATGCTGCCAAAGCTGGAATGAAGGCAGTTGTCGTCATCCCCGAGGGAAAAGTTGCGATGGGAAAACTTGCACAAGCAGTTATGTATGGTGCCGAAATTGTACAAATCGCTGGTAATTTTGATGATGCTTTAACGATGGTACAACATATTAGTGAACAGTATCCTGTTACACTTGTAAACTCTGTGAACCCTTATCGTCTTGAAGGTCAGAAAACGGCTGCCTTTGAAATAATTGACCAGCTTAGTGGAGTTGCACCTGATATTCTTGCGATTCCAGTTGGAAACGCTGGAAAT
Source organism: Pseudogracilibacillus sp. SO30301A (assembly GCF_037072025.1). Classification (NCBI taxonomy): domain Bacteria; kingdom Bacillati; phylum Bacillota; class Bacilli; order Caryophanales; family Bacillaceae; genus Pseudogracilibacillus; species Pseudogracilibacillus sp. SO30301A. Next base: position 32,513 of record NZ_JAXHDD010000042.1, read on the forward strand.
ATTAGTGCTTATTGGAAAGGTTTTAAGGAATTTCACGAAAAGAAACAAACTGCTTTACCTAAGATTTATGGTTTTGAAGCAGAAGGCGCTGCGGCGATTACGAAAGATGAAGCAATTAAAACTCCTGAGACAGTAGCGACTGCAATTAGAATCGGAAATCCAGCTAGTTGGCAACTGGCCACTGCTGCAAGAGATGAATCTAGCGGAATGATTACATCTGTTTCGGATGAAGAAATTTTAGAAGCATTTAAAATACTGCCTGCTAAAGAAGGTATTTTTGCCGAACCTGGTTCATGTGCTTCCATTGCTGGAGTATTTCAACAAGTTAAAGCGGGTACGATTGCCCCAGGTAGCAATGTTGTCGCAGTTTTAACTGGTAACGGATTAAAAGACCCACAAACTGCAATCGATCAAATTACAATTGATCCTGTTTCTTTACCAAATGATGAAGAAGCGGTAACAGATTATATTAAAAAAACGGTAGGTAACTAGTATGTTTACAATATCAGTTCCTGCTAGCTCTGCAAATATTGGACCTGGTTTCGATTCCGCAGGCGTTGCAGTAAGTCGTTATTTAACATTACAAGTAAGAGAAGCGGATGAATGGCAGTTTATCCACACAACATCACTCATCCCTACTGTTCGCAAATTTGAAGATCATTTTATTTATAAAGTGGCAAAGCAAGTTGCGGACTGGCATGACTGCACTCTCCCTCCTGCCGAAGTCACGATGGAAAGTGAAGTCCCGCTTGCACGTGGTTTAGGAAGTAGTGCATCTGCCATTGTCGCCGGGATTGAACTGGCAAATCAACTATGCGACTTAAATTTATCAGAACGGGAAAAATTGGATTATGCAGTAAAAATTGAAGGACATCCAGACAATGTTGCCGCCTGTTTACTTGGTGGTTTCGTAGTAACTGTAAAAATGAGAGAGGAAGCAAGTTACAAAAAGCTTCCTGCAATTGATACCGATTTAGTGGTTTACATTCCGAACTTTGAATTGAAAACAGAAGATGCAAGGAAAGTTCTCCCTCAAAACTTTGGAATGAAAGATGCAGCAACAGCTAGTGGTGTTAGTAATTTAATGATCTCTGCTTTGCTAACAGGAGATTATGAATTAGCAGGTAAAATGATGGAGAGCGATTTATTCCATGAAAGCTACCGAGCAAAACTTATTCCAAATTATTTCGACATCCGTTCAAATGCACGGAATTTAGGAGCTTTCGGAACAGTAATTAGCGGGGCGGGTCCTACGATGATCTCATTTGTACCAAATGGGGAAGGCGAAGAGATTGCAGCGGAAATGCAACGCTTACTGCCCGACTATGAGGTCGAATCCCTTAAACTTGATGAAAATGGTTTGCAGGTAAAAGTAAATATTAATAATTAAAATGCTCGAGTCAAAACGAACCCGAGCATTTTTTTATTCCACACCTTCTTTTATATTTAGATTATTTAACCAGCCAATTCGAGATTTAACCACGAAGTTCGCTATTTATCCACGCAAAACGTAGAATAACCACGGGAGGACGCGTTGTCCAGCCAATTCTGGATTTAACCACGGAGTTCGCTATTTATCCACGCAAAAAGTGAATTAACCACGGGAAAACGCGTTGTCCAGCCAATTCAGAATTTAACCACGAAGATCACTATTTATCCACACAAATAGTTAATTAACCACGGGAGAATGCGTTGTCCAGCCAATTCAGAATTTAACCACGAAGTTCGCTATTTATCCACGCAAAAAGTAGAATAACCACGGGAGAACGCGTTGTCCAGCCAATTCGAGATTTAACCACGAA
>NZ_JAXHDD010000043.1:0-32923 GCF_037072025.1 Pseudogracilibacillus sp. SO30301A
ACGGGCATGTTTCGATGTTAATCGTGACCGTTTTGGGTTAGAGTCTTGGAAAACGGGCATGTTTCGATGTTAATTGTGACCGTTTTGGGTTAGAGTCATGGAAAACGGGCATGTTTCATTATTAATCGTGACCGTTTTGGGTTAGAGACATGGAAAACGGCAAGTCTTTTTCCAACATGTCGAGTCGATCCGTATCGATTGATTAATAGGCAGTGCCTTATGTCAGGAGTTTATGGGTTTTGCGACAAGCGTACTCTGCAATTTTCAATTAAAAAGAGCTAGACAAGATAACTTGCCTAGCACTTCTTATTTTAACTTAATTATTTTTCGATAGATGTTACAACACCTGAACCTACTGTACGTCCGCCTTCACGAATAGAGAAACGTGTTCCTTCTTCGATAGCGATTGGTGAAATAAGTTCAACTGTCATTTCGATGTTATCTCCAGGCATTACCATTTCAACGCCTTCTGGTAACTGAATAACACCTGTTACATCAGTTGTACGGAAGTAAAACTGTGGACGATAGTTAGCGAAAAACGGCGTGTGGCGCCCACCTTCTTCTTTTGATAACACATATACTTCTGATTTAAATTTAGTATGTGGAGTGATTGAACCTGGTTTAGCTAAAACTTGACCACGGCTAATGTCTTCTCGACCAACACCACGTAAAAGTGCACCGATGTTGTCTCCAGCTTCAGCATAGTCAAGAAGCTTACGGAACATTTCTACTCCTGTAACTGTTGTTTTAGATGGTTCTTCAGCAAGACCGATAATCTCAACTTCATCACCAACTGTCACTTTTCCACGCTCCACACGACCTGTTGCAACTGTTCCACGACCAGTAATTGAGAATACGTCCTCAACTGGCATCATGAATGGTTTGTCAGTATCACGCTCAGGCTGTGGAATGTACTCATCAACAGCTGCCATTAATTCAACAATTTTTTGCTCATACTCTTCTTCACCTTCTAGTGCTTTAAGAGCTGAACCAGCAATTACTGGAATGTCGTCTCCAGGGAAATCATATTCAGAAAGAAGTTCACGAACTTCCATTTCAACTAACTCTAATAATTCTTCGTCGTCTACCATATCAACTTTGTTTAAGAAAACAACGAATGCAGGTACTCCAACATTACGTGATAATAGAATGTGTTCACGTGTTTGTGGCATTGGACCATCAGCAGCTGAAACCACTAGGATTGCACCGTCCATTTGCGCTGCACCAGTGATCATGTTTTTAACATAGTCAGCGTGTCCTGGGCAGTCAACGTGTGCGTAGTGACGATTGTCAGTTTCATACTCTACGTGAGAAGTAGCAATCGTAATTCCACGCTCTTTCTCTTCTGGTGCACCATCAATTTGGTCATAAGCCATCGCACCTTCTGTACCTTGCACTTTATGCATAACAGTTGTAATAGCTGCAGTTAATGTAGTTTTACCATGGTCAACGTGTCCTAAAGTTCCAATGTTAACGTGTGGTTTTGAACGGTCAAATTTTTCTTTTGCCATTTATAATTCCTCCTTAATTATATATAAAATTTATTGATAACTAAGAGTAGTGTTTTATCTTAGTTTATAATGTTGTTATACTTGAGAACGATCAAAAAATCAATTATTCTCCAGCATTTTTCTTAATAATTTCTTCAGCAATGTTTTTAGGTACTTCTTCGTAGTGATCAAAGAACATTGTATATGTTCCACGACCTTGCGTATTAGAACGAAGTGCAGTTGCATATCCAAACATTTCCGCAAGTGGTACGAATGCTTTTACGAGTTGTGCATTTCCACGAGTGTCCATGCCTTCTACTCGGCCACGACGAGATGTTACGTCTCCCATAATATCTCCCATGTACTCTTCTGGAATGACGATTTCAACTTTCATCATCGGCTCTAATAAAACAGGCTGACATTTGTTTTTAGCAGCTTTTAATGCCATTGAAGCAGCAATTTTAAATGCCATCTCGTTCGAGTCAACATCGTGATAGCTACCATCGTATAAAGATGCCTTAATATCAATTAATGGATACCCTGCTAGAACACCATTTTCCATTGCCTCTTTAATACCCTGTTCAACAGATGGGATGTATTCTCTTGGAACAACACCACCAACAATTTTGTTTTGGAATTCAAAGCCTGCACCTTCTTCGTTCGGCTCGAATTTAACCCAAACATGACCGTATTGTCCACGTCCACCTGATTGACGGATAAATTTCCCTTCCACTTCTGCTGCTGCACGGAACGTTTCACGGTAAGCAACTTGTGGCGCACCAACATTTGCTTCTACCTTGAATTCACGTTTTAGACGGTCAACGATGACGTCTAAGTGTAATTCTCCCATTCCTGCTATAATCGTTTGACCAGTTTCTGGATTAGACTCCGTTGTAAATGTCGGATCTTCTTCAGCTAATTTCCCTAAAGCAATACCCATTTTATCTTGGTCAGCTTTTGTTTTTGGTTCAATTGCAACATGAATAACTGGTTCTGGGAAATCCATTGATTCTAAAATTACCGGATGTTTTTCATCACAAAGTGTATCACCAGTAGCAGTATCTTTCAAGCCAACAGCTGCTGCAATTTCTCCACAATGAATCTCTGAGATCTCTTCACGTGAATTGGCATGCATTTGTAGAATTCGTCCAATACGTTCTTTTTTATTCTTAACTGAGTTTAGAACGTACGATCCGGAGTTTAATGTACCTGAATACACCCGGAAGAATGTTAGTTTTCCTACAAATGGGTCTGTCATCACCTTAAACGCTAATGCAGAAAATGGCTCTTTGTCATCAGCTGGGCGAGTCGTTTCTTCTTCTGTTCCCGGAACAATACCTTCAATTGCTGCAATATCCGTTGGAGCTGGTAAATAATCGATAACTCCATCAAGAACTAATTGAACACCCTTGTTTTTAAACGCAGATCCACAAAATACAGGATAAAATTCTACCGCTAATGTAGCTTGACGAATTGCATTTTTAAGCTCTTCGGTCGAAACATCTTCTCCCTCGAGATATTTCATCATGATCTCTTCATCGAAATCTGCAACAGCTTCAATTAATCCAGCACGGAGTTCGTCTGCTTTCTCCTTATACTCTTCAGGAATATCTCTTGCTTCCTCGGAAGTACCTAGATCATCTAAATAGAAATGAGCTTTCATTTCAATAAGATCGATAATACCATCAAATTCGTCCTCTGCACCGATTGGGAATTGAACTGGGTGAGCATTTGCTCCTAAACGGTCTTTTAACGTATTTGTTGCATACAAAAAGTCCGCACCAATTTTATCCATTTTGTTGATAAAGACGATTCTTGGTACGCCGTATGTTGTCGCTTGACGCCAAACTGTTTCAGTTTGTGGTTCTACACCAGACTGTGCATCAAGTACAGTAATTGCACCATCTAATACTCGTAAGGATCTTTCAACTTCAACAGTGAAATCTACGTGTCCTGGCGTATCAATGATATTGATACGATGACCTTTCCACTGAGCAGTTGTTGCAGCTGAAGTAATTGTAATACCTCTTTCTTGCTCCTGCTCCATCCAGTCCATCTGTGATGCACCTTCATGTGTTTCTCCTAGTTTATGAATACGTCCTGTATAGAAAAGAATACGCTCAGTTGTTGTCGTTTTACCTGCATCAATATGAGCCATAACACCAATGTTACGCGTCTTTTCCAAGGAGAACTCTCTAGCCATGTATTCTTCTCCTTCCTTTCAAAAACTAATTATTAAAAATTACCAACGATAGTGAGCAAATGCTTTGTTTGCTTCTGCCATTTTGTGTAATTCTTCTCGTTTTCTTACTGATGCTCCTGTATTGTTTGCAGCATCAATAATTTCATTCGCTAGTCTTTCCTCCATTGTTTTTTCCCCGCGTAAACGTGAATAGTTCACAATGTAACGAAGACCTAATGCCTGGCGACGCTCTGGACGAACTTCCATCGGTACTTGGTAGTTTGAACCACCCACACGACGGGCTCGAACTTCAAGAACCGGCATAACATTTTTCATTGCCTCTTCAAATACGTCCATGGCATTTTGACCACTTTTTTCTTTTACTAAATCAAAAGCATTATATAAAATTTTCTGTGCTTTCCCTCTTTTACCATCAACCATAATTTGGTTAATTAATCGAGTGACAAGCTTTGAATTATAAATCGGATCCGGTAAGACATCTCTTTTTGCTACTGGGCCTTTTCGTGGCATATACGTCTTCCTCCTTTCTTCACTTAAGATCAAAATTATTTCTTAGGTTTTTTTGCACCATATTTAGAACGACCTTGCTGACGTCCTTCAACACCGGCGGTATCGAGTGCTCCACGCACAATATGATAACGTACCCCAGGTAAGTCTTTTACACGTCCCCCACGTAGTAGTACTACACTGTGTTCTTGTAAATTGTGACCAATTCCAGGGATATACGCTGTTACTTCCATGTTATTTGATAAACGCACACGCGCATATTTACGTAAAGCCGAGTTCGGTTTCTTAGGTGTTAGTGTACCAACACGAGTACAAACTCCTCGTTTTTGTGGAGAATTAACGTTTGTAAATTTCTTTTTAAAACTGTTATATCCTCTATTAAGTGCTGGTGAGTCTGATTTTTTCGGTTTACTTACGCGACCTTTACGAATTAATTGGTTTATTGTAGGCATTTTGTGTCCTCCTTCCTCTTCTTTTAAAATGATAACAAACCCACATGATCGAATAAGGGGCAATTTCATCTTAGCCCACATATCCAGGTGGTTCATTTTACTGTAAAATTTAGCAATTATAATCAAATCGCTATTCGTGCTTTACTGCTACTGTCGAGGCATCCACGTCAATTTTGCAAGCTTTCCCTAACTTCTTCTTTGAGTCGACCAACGTATAAGGAATTTGCAATCTTTTCGCTTCGTTCAACACTTTTTCAGTTATGTGCTGATCGGCATCTTCTGCAATAAACACTTCACAAACTTCACCATTATGCATGGCCTTTAATGTTTGTTTGGTTCCGATAATTATCCGTGATTGAAGCTGAGTCATTTTTTCATACGACATCAGATTTTCCTCCATTACAACAGTTAGAATTCCGGAAACACCTTGAATATCTTAACATCTTACTAAATTTATGTCAACAATTTATAATTATCCTCCTGTGACAACATCGTGTCACAGGAGGCTTTTTACTTAGTTAGTGATCTCAAGTTCTTCTTCAGTAAATGTTTCTGGTTCAACTAATTCGGATTCGATTTTCCGATAACGTTGCATACCAGTACCTGCAGGAATTAACTTTCCAATTATTACGTTCTCTTTTAATCCTAATAATTCGTCCGTTTTTCCTTTTATCGCTGCATCTGTTAATACTCTTGTTGTCTCTTGGAAAGAAGCTGCCGATAAGAAAGAGTCAGTTTCTAGTGAAGCTTTTGTAATACCAAGTAATACTGGTTCACCAACTGCTGGTTCTTTTCCTTCTCTAAGAACTTTATTGTTCTCTTCTTTGAACTGATGAAGTTCTATCAAGGATCCTGGCAATACATCTGTATCTCCAGATTCTAAGATCTTCACTTTTCTTAACATTTGCCTTACCATCACTTCAACGTGTTTGTCTCCAATTTCTACCCCTTGCATACGGTAGACACGTTGAACCTCTCGAAGTAGATAAGCTTGAACACCTTCTACTCCTTGAACACGAAGTAACTCTTTTGGATCAATGGATCCTTCTGTAAGTTCTTGACCAGCGATTACCTCGTCTCCAACAACAACTTTAAGTCGTGCATTATATGGTACAGAATAAGCAACACTTTCTACATCACTTTCTACAACTACTTCGCGTTTATCTTTATTTTCTTTAATTTCTTTAACTATACCTTCAAATTCGCTAATAGTTGCTTGCCCTTTCGGATTTCTCGCTTCAAACAACTCTTGAATTCTCGGTAGACCTTGTGTAATATCGTCCCCTGCAACTCCACCTGTATGGAATGTACGCATTGTTAACTGTGTACCAGGTTCACCGATTGACTGTGCAGCAATGATTCCAACTGCTTCTCCAACTTCAACATCTGCTCCAGTTGCTAGGTTTCGTCCATAACATTTCTTACATACACCGTGTTTTGTGTGACAAGTGAATACAGAGCGAATTGTTACTTCTGTAATACCTGCTTCAATGATTTGTTTCGCTTGATCTTCAGAAATAATCTCTTCTTTATTGACGATAACTTCTTCTGTTTTTGGATCAGTAACAGACTCAAATGCAGTTCTACCAATCAATCGGTCAATTAATGGCTCAATTACTTCCGAACCAATTGCTAATTCAGATACAGTTAAACCACGGTCTGTGCCACAATCTGCTTCTCTTACAATAACATCTTGCGCCACATCAACAAGTCTTCTTGTTAGGTAACCTGAATCTGCAGTCTTTAACGCTGTATCTGCTAGACCTTTTCTCGCACCGTGGGTAGAAATAAAGTATTCTAATACCGTCAATCCTTCACGGAAACTCGATTTAATCGGTAACTCAATAATTCTCCCTGCAGGGTTTGCCATCAATCCACGCATTCCTGCAAGCTGTGTAAAGTTGGAAGGGTTACCCCTTGCACCAGAATCACTCATCATATAAATTGGGTTTGTTTTATCAAGTGAATCCATTAATCTATCTTGGATCTCATCTTTTACATCCGACCAAATGGTGATAACTCGGTTATAGCGCTCTTCGTCAGTAATCAAACCTCTTCTAAACTGCCTTAAGACCCCATCAACCTTCATTTGAGCCTCTTCAAGGAGTTCGGGCTTTTCTTTTAGAACAACGATATCGGAAACACCAACCGTCATTCCAGCTTTTGTAGAATAGCTAAATCCTAAATCTTTCATGCGGTCAAGCATTTTTGAAGTTTCACTAATTTTATATTGTTTGAAGACTTCTGCGATAATGTCTCCTAAAATGCCTTTTTTAAATGGAGGCACTAGATCACGCTTTGCAATCTCTTCTTTTACATTTACTCCACTACCTACAAAGTATTTATCCGGAGTTTCTACTTCCAAATTAGACCTCGTCGGTTCATTTATATAAGGGAATGAATCTGGAATAATTTGATTGAAGATAAGCTTTCCAACAGTCGTAAGTAACAAATTTTTATTTTGCTCTTCCGTAAATGTTGGATTATTTAAATTACCAGCCTGAACTGCAACTCGAGAGTGTAAGTGTACATGACCATTTTGATATGCGATAAGTGCTTCATCGGCATCTTTAAACACTTTTCCTTCACCAATTGCATTCGGCATTTCCATTGTTAAATAATAGTTCCCTAAAACCATATCTTGCGATGGAGTAACAACTGGTTTTCCATCTTTCGGGTTTAAGATATTTTGGGCAGCTAACATTAAAATTCTCGCTTCTGCTTGCGATTCAGCAGACAACGGAACATGAACTGCCATTTGGTCTCCGTCAAAGTCAGCATTATATGCCGTACATACTAATGGATGCAGGCGGATTGCACGACCTTCTACCAAAGTAGGTTCAAACGCTTGAATACCTAAACGGTGCAATGTAGGCGCACGGTTTAGTAACACTGGATGTTCTTTAATTACTTGCTCTAAGACATCCCATACTTCTGGGTGAAGTCGTTCAATTTTACGTTTAGCCGATTTAATGTTATGTGCAATTTTTTGTCCGACTAGTTCTTTCATAATAAACGGCTTAAAAAGTTCAAGCGCCATTTCCTTAGGTAAACCACACTGATACATTTTCAGGCTAGGTCCAACAATGATAACTGAACGACCAGAATAATCCACACGTTTACCGAGTAAGTTCTGACGGAAACGCCCTTGCTTTCCTTTTAACATATGAGAAAGTGATTTTAACGGACGATTTCCAGGCCCTGTAACTGGACGACCACGGCGACCGTTATCAATTAAAGCATCTACTGCTTCTTGAAGCATTCTCTTTTCATTTTGAACAATGATGCTTGGAGCACCAAGATCAAGTAGCCGTTTTAGGCGGTTATTTCGGTTAATTACACGACGATACAGATCGTTTAAATCAGATGTCGCGAATCTTCCACCATCAAGTTGAACCATCGGTCGTATTTCTGGTGGGATAACTGGGAGCACATCAAGAACCATCCATGACGGATCATTTCCTGAGTTACGGAAAGCTTCCATCACTTCTAACCTTCTTATTGCCCTTGTTCTTCTTTGACCTTGGACTGTTTTTAACTCTTCTTTTAATTCAAGGACTTCTTTGTCTAAATCAATATCTTGAAGTAATTTACGTACCGCTTCTGCACCCATTTCTGCTTTGAAGGAATTACCGTATTTTTCATAGAATGAACGATACTCTTTTTCTGATAACAATTGTTTTTTCTCTAACGGTGTATTACCAGAATCAGTTACGACATATGCAGCGAAATATAAAATTTCTTCCAGTGCCCGTGGAGACATGTCTAGTAACAGTCCCATACGGCTCGGGATGCCTTTGAAATACCAAATATGAGATACAGGCGCAGCGAGTTCAATATGTGCCATACGTTCACGACGAACTTTTGACTTCGTTACCTCAACTCCACATCGATCACAAACTACTCCTTTATAACGAACACGCTTATACTTACCACAATGACATTCCCAATCTTTTTGCGGACCAAAAATTCGCTCACAAAATAGCCCATCTTTTTCCGGTTTTAAAGTTCGGTAGTTTATTGTTTCAGGCTTCTTTACCTCTCCGTATGACCAGGAGCGGATTTTCTCTGATGAAGCTAAACCAATTTTCATAAATTCAAAGTTATTAACATCTAGCAAGGGCCCTACCTCCCATTTTTTATCCGTTCTCTAGATTCTACCTTAGAAATACAACTTTAAGAGTACCGTAGAGGCTCTAGCTTCCCTAAAGCCTCTAAACGTTTCTCTGTTAATCTTGCTTTACTTCTAAATTAAGCGTGTCTTCTGCGTCAGAATCCTCTTCTTCTAATGCTCTTAAATCAATCTCTGTCTCATCACTCGATAACATTTTAACATCCATTCCAAGACTCTGAAGTTCTTTAATTAGTACTTTAAATGACTCGGGAACACCAGGTTCTGGTACATTTCTTCCCTTTACAATAGACTCATATGCCTTCACACGTCCGACAATATCATCTGACTTAACAGTTAAGAGTTCTTGAAGAGTATAGGCGGCACCATAAGCTTCGAGTGCCCAAACCTCCATCTCACCAAAGCGCTGTCCACCAAACTGCGCTTTTCCTCCTAGAGGTTGTTGTGTAACTAGCGAGTATGGACCAGTCGATCTGGCGTGCAATTTGTCATCTACCATATGAGATAACTTAATCATGTAAGAAATCCCTACAGCGACACGGTTATCAAATGGTTCACCCGTTCTCCCGTCATACAGGACTGTCTTCGCATCATGCGGCATTCCCGCTTCTTCTAAGGTTTTCCATACATCCTCTTCATTTGCTCCGTCAAATACAGGTGAAGCAACATGAATTCCAAGTTTTTTAGCTGCCATTCCTAAATGGAGCTCAAACACTTGTCCGATGTTCATTCTCGACGGAACTCCTAGTGGGTTAAGCATAATATCTACCGGGGTACCGTCTGGTAAGTAAGGCATATCCTCTTCCGGTAAAAGTTTCGAAATAACCCCTTTGTTTCCATGACGACCAGCCATTTTATCCCCTTCAGAGATTTTACGTTTTTGAACAATATACACTCGGATTAGTTGGTTTACGCCAGGTTTTAATTCATCCCCATCTTCACGATTGAAAATTTTCACATCTAGAATGATTCCTCCTGCACCATGCGGTACACGTAAAGAAGTATCTCTCACTTCTCTAGCTTTCTCCCCGAATATAGCATGCAATAGACGCTCTTCAGCAGAGAGCTCGGTTACTCCTTTTGGTGTTACTTTACCAACTAGGATATCTCCATCCTTTACTTCAGCTCCAATACGAATAATTCCTTCCTCATCTAGGTTTTTAAGCGCATCTTCACCGACGTTTGGAATATCTCGCGTAATTTCTTCAGGGCCCAATTTCGTATCTCTGGCTTCTGCTTCGTATTCTTCTATATGGACAGAAGTAAACACATCATCTTTAACTAATTTTTCACTCATGATGATAGCATCTTCATAGTTATAACCATCCCAAGTCATAAAAGCAACAAGCACATTTCGGCCTAATGCTAATTCACCGTCTTCCATGGACGGCCCATCTGCAAGTACTTCTCCTTTTGTTACACGGTCTCCTTGCCTAACAATTGGTCGCTGATTATAGCAAGTTCCCTGGTTAGATCGCACATATTTACGTAAACGATAACGATCCACGTCCCCTGTCACTTCTTGACCATCTACAGTTGAAATACGTCTAATAACAATTTCTTTTGCTTCTACTTTTTCAACAATTCCATCATTCCGACAAATAATCGCTGCACCTGAATCTTTTCCTGTCACATACTCCATACCCGTTCCAACGATTGGAGCTTGTGGTTGAAGCAATGGCACCGCTTGACGTTGCATGTTCGCACCCATTAGTGCCCGGTTAGAGTCATCGTTTTCCAAGAAAGGAATACAAGCAGTTGCCGCCGATACAACTTGTTTTGGCGAAACATCCATATAGTCAATCTGTTCCCTTGGTACAATTGTATTCTCACCGCGGAATCTTGCTATTACTTCTTCATCCACAAAATTCCCATTTTCATCTAGACGTGCATTCGCTTGAGCAACGACATAATTATCTTCCTCATCAGCTGTCAAGAAATCTATTTCTTTTGTAACCTTACCTTGCTCAGAGTCTACTTTTCGATACGGTGTTTCAATGAAACCGAACGTATTTACTCTTGCATACGTAGATAAAGAGTTAATTAGTCCAATATTTGGACCTTCCGGGGTTTCAATTGGACACATTCTTCCGTAGTGGGAATAGTGTACGTCCCTAACTTCCATTCCAGCCCTTTCTCTTGTCAAACCACCAGGTCCAAGTGCTGATAATCGGCGCTTATGCGTCAATTCAGCTAACGGGTTTGTTTGATCCATAAACTGAGAAAGCTGTGAACTTCCAAAAAACTCCTTAATCGATGCGATTACCGGGCGGATATTAATCAACTGTTGTGGTGTAATACTAGAAGTATCTTGAATCGACATTCTTTCACGCACAACACGCTCCATTCTTGATAACCCAATCCGGAATTGGTTTTGTAGCAATTCACCTACAGAGCGAAGTCGTCTATTCCCTAAATGATCAATGTCATCTGTATGACCGACATCATATAACAAATTAAAGAAGTAGCTAATCGATGCTAGGATATCAGCTTGTGTAATATGCTTTATATCACTTTCAACATCCGCATTACCTACAACATGTAGCTCTCTTTCTCCTTCAGGATCAGTTGGATCAATTATTTTTATTGACTGAACTGTTATATCTTCATCCAACACACCATTATAAAGCGTGATTTCCTCAACATTTAATTTGTTTTCTTCACTTTCTAAATAAGGAATTAATTTATTAAGTAGTTTCCGATCAATCTTATCGCCTTTTTCCGCTAAAACTTCGCCCGTTTCTTTATCGACAAGCGTTTCCGCTAAGATCTGATTAAATAATCGATTTTTAATACTTAGTTTCTTATTCATTTTATAACGACCTACATGGGCTAGATCGTATCTTTTCGGATCGAAAAATCGTGAAACTAATAAACTTTTTGCATTTTCAACAGTAGGTGGTTCGCCTGGACGTAATCGTTCATAAATTTCCAACAATGCTTTTTCAGTTGTTTCTACATTGTCTTTTTCCAATGTATTTTTTAAGTATTCATTTTCTCCAATCAAATCAATAATCTCTTGATCCGTGTTCATGCCGAGTGCACGAAGTAAAACTGTAATCGGGAGCTTACGGGTACGATCAATACGCACATAAACTACATCTCTTGCATCTGTTTCAAATTCTAACCATGCTCCTCTATTTGGAATCACAGTAGCGGTTAAACCTCGTTTACCGTTTTTGTCAATTTTTTCACTATAGTAAACACTCGGTGACCTTACAAGCTGGGAAACGATGACACGTTCAGCACCATTAATAATAAAGGTTCCCGTATCAGTCATAAGAGGGAAATCCCCCATGAATACTTCTTGTTCTTTTACTTCACCTGTCTGATTATTGATAAGACGAACTTTCACTCGAAGTGGTGCACTATAAGTAACATCTCGTTCTTTCGATTCCTCTACTGGGTACTTGGATTCCCCTAAACTATAATCCACAAATTCTAAAGATAGATTGCCCGCAAAGTCTTCGATCGGAGAAATATCCCCGAACATTTCCTTTAGGCCCTCTTCCAAAAACCATTGATAAGAAGCTGTTTGAATCTCGATTAAGTTTGGCAAATCTAATACTTCACTTATACGTGCATAACTTCGACGCTTGCGATAACGTCCATATTGAACTAGTTGACCTGTCAACTGCTTCACCCCTAAAATCAAACATTTTATTAGAAAAACTTGGCTCTTCGCCTAAATGGCGGAGGATTTGGTTGCACTTATGCAGTAAGAAAGGGATTCTATTGCACTTTCATATCTGCGTAAAAAACTTAACGTTGCCTATGCAAAAAACTTTCGTTTGAACTTATCAAGTTGGAAAGGGCATCCACTTGCATATTTACCTACGTAAAAAGCATCGCCTTCCGCACATAACGACGAAAGCCATAATTAAACTTACAGATTAAACTAAAGTAGAAAAAATATTTCTAAGCGTCCTAAGAAAACTCGGTATCCTAATAAGATCTACTAGCTTATTTTTAAATACGCTAGCATAAACTATTTAACCAAGTCTTAGACAATAGCCTTTTTGCGTTTACCTATTTAGCAGGATAAACTTCGTAATGTATATCAAACGACGTTATACCATGGTCTGTGTCGTGCAAAAATTGCAATTCTTTTACTAGATTGGATAACATCTATTACTTGTAATTTTAAAGCTTTTGAGTTATTATTTTTTAGAAATCCTCATTAGCCTATAAACTAAATATAGAGTAAAAAGAGAACTACTAAGGACTTTTAAAAAACAGAAAAAAGGTTTTCGCCCAAAAAACCTTCCTATTTCTATGAAAGCAACTAACTAACCTTCTTTTATTCCTATTCAAAAAGAAAACGTTAATACATCTATTATTTACCCCATTATTCCCCATTTTTTTCATTGTATACGTATATTTTCATAAATAAAACTCTTGACAAACTAGAAACATTGTCGCATTTAAATATTATATCACTTAGAAATGACAGAGTCAATTATTATCCACTACCCCGCCTTGCACGAATAATATAGTACCCTTTTTTTCTTACAACAGTTTCTACTTCATCATATATGGCCGTTAAATATTCAATCGTTGAAGGGGCACCTTGCTTTTTCTGAATTACTACCCATAACTCACCATTAGGCTTTAAAAAGGATAAGCTTGTTTTAAAAAAATTATAAATTACCTTTTTTCCTGCTCGGATCGGCGGGTTCGTTACAATTGCAGCAAAAAGCTGCTTGTCAACGTTAAGAAAACCGTCACTTTGTTTTACTATTACATTCGTAACATTATTCAACCTTGCATTCTCTTTTGCAAGCGATATCGCCCGTTCATTTATATCAATCATATAGATATTACGGTCTGGATTTTGATATGCAAGCGCAACTCCAATCGGACCATATCCACAACCGAGATCAAGAATATCACCCTCGACTTTAGGAACTTCAAAACTTTCAATTAATAATCTTGTACCAAAATCTATCCCTTTTTTTGAAAAGACTCCAGAACTCATTTTAAAAACGAAAGATTGATCCAACAAGGAAACTTGCTTAGTTTCAGTAATGGCTTTAGACTGCGGATGTTCAGCGTAATAATGATCAGACATCATAATATTGGCCACCTACTTACGTTTAATAAATAGCGAAGATTTAAAGAGGAATTATTAGATAAACTCGGCTTATTCAACAAGCATTATTAAGATCTACATTTGCACTTACGTGTGAAAGATGTACTAGTAGCAATGCATAGTTTCTTTACAGCACGAAAATGGCTGTGCATTTTTTCAGTAAGTTTAAGTTCTTAGCGAGTACAGCAAGGATTACACTTTTTTATCTACAAATGATATGAAAAGCCCGCCAAATACTTGACGAGCTTTAGTTGTTTACAATCTTGTTCCCACGCAAGCCAATGCTTACGCTTTTTAACTTACTTAAGTTCTACTGAAGCTCCTGCTTCTTCTAGTTTAGCTTTCATTTCTTCAGCTTCCTCTTTAGAAACGCCTTCTTTAATTGCTTTTGGAGCTGCATCTGTTAAATCTTTCGCATCTTTCAAGCCTAGGCCTGTAATTTCACGAACTGCTTTAACAACTTTAATTTTTGAAGCTCCTGCTTCTGTTAATACAACGTCGAATTCAGTCTGCTCTTCAGCTGCTTCCGCGCCGCCTGCTGCTCCACCAGCTACCGCTACAGGAGCCGCTGCTGTAACACCAAATTCTTCTTCAATAGCTTTAACTAATTCATTTAATTCTAAAACAGACATTTCTTTAACTGCATCAATAATTTGTTCTTTAGTCATCTGTTCTTCCTCCTAAAATTTAGTATATTCTTTATACGTTCAGACTCATTATTCTGCTGATTCTTCTTTTTGATCCGCAATTGCTTTTGTTGCATACGCTAAATTGCGAATCGGTGCTTGTAGTACACTTAACAACATAGAAACAAGTCCGTTGTAATCTGGTAGAGTTGATAATTCTTTAATCTCATCAAGCGTTGCAACTTTACCTTCGATTACCCCACCTTTAATTTCCAAAGCATCGTGTTCTTTAGAAAAATTGTGTAAAATTTTCGCCGGCGCTACAACATCATCTTTCCCAAACGCAATTGCAGTCGGCCCAGTTAAGGTTTCTTGAAGTTCGCTAAGATCCGCATCTGCAACCGCACGCCTCGCTAACGTGTTTTTATATACTTTATATTCAACATTGTTATCGCGTAGTTCTTTTCTTAACGCTGTAATTTCCGCTACGTTCAATCCACGGTAATCTACTAGTACAGACGATTGACTTGTGTTAAACTTCTCAGTAATTTCACTCACTACTTGTTTTTTCGCTTCAATTGTTGACATTGTGATCCACCTCCTAAGTTTGTTACCCGTGAGATAAGTTGTTTTAACTTTAATTAAAAAATACCTCCATTTTCGACATGGAGGTATTAGCTTATGATTGGTTTCATAAAAGTAATAAACACCTCGGCAGGAAATTAAGCAATCTTGCACCTACTGTCTACGGTATAACATATTCATTTTTTAACGTTATTAATTATAGTATACGAGACATACCCTGTCAAGTTTTATTAATTATTGGCGGTATACCCGGAAGTATCAATTTTTATTCCAGGCCCCATTGTTGAAGTGACAACAACGGTTCTTAGATAAGTCCCTTTGGAAGACTGTGGTTTTGCTTTTAAAATAGTATCGATAATCGTATTGAAGTTTTCAATTAGCTTTTCATCTTCAAAAGAAATTTTTCCGATTGGAACATGAAGGTTAGAAGACTTATCAACACGATACTCAACTTTACCTGCTTTAATCTCATTAACTGCTTTTTCTACCTCGAATGTAACTGTGCCAGTCTTTGGGTTAGGCATTAAACCTTTAGGTCCTAGCACACGTCCTAGTTTTCCTACTTCAGCCATCATATCCGGAGTAGCAACGATCACATCGAAATCAAACCAACCTTCATTAATTTTGTTAACGATATCCTGATCTCCGATATAATCTGCTCCTGCAGCTTCTGCTTCTTTAATCTTTTCACCTTTTGCAAAAACTAAGACTCGTTGTGTTTTTCCCGTACCATTAGGTAACACAACAGCTCCACGAATATTTTCATCAGCTTTTTTAGGGTCGACTCCTAAACGAAAAGCAACTTCTACTGTTTCATCAAAATTTGCAGTAGACGCTTTTTTTAAGAGCGCAACAGCTTCGCCTATATTATACGTTTTATTTCGATCAACAAGCTTTGTTGCTTCTTGATATTTTTTACCTCTTTTTTTCAATTTCTTTCCTCCTTATTTGTGGTAATAACGGTTTTACCTCCCACTTAGGTACAACGGGTAAATACATTAGTCTTCGATCGCAATACCCATACTACGTGCTGTACCTTCAACCATACGCATTGCCGCTTCTACATCAGCAGCGTTTAAGTCTTGCATTTTAGTTTCAGCAATCTCTTTTACTTTGTCGCGTTTAACTGTAGCAACTTTGTTTTTGTTAGGCTCACCTGATGCTTTATCAATACCAGCAGCTTTTTTAAGTAAAACAGCAGCTGGTGGCGTTTTTGTAATAAATGTAAATGAACGATCTTCAAACACCGTTATTTCAACTGGTATAATTAAACCAGCTTGGTCTTGTGTTTGCGCATTGAATTCCTTACAGAATCCCATAATGTTTATTCCTGCTTGTCCTAGTGCCGGTCCTACTGGTGGCGCTGGGTTTGCTTTACCTGCAGGAATTTGCAGTTTAACAATATTAATAACTTTTTTAGCCACGAGACACACCTCCTTATCGTCCGTGATGTGGTAAACGGTCATCCACTTAAAGAGCGAATTTCCTCCCACTCATTTAAAGCATATCTATAATGAAGAATGCATAACAAGAAAATCTTAGCATATAGGTGAGAGAAAAGCAATAAAAATATTTCTTAAATTTTTTCTACTTGAGAAAACTCTAATTCTACCGGCGTTTCTCGACCAAACATATTAACATGTACCTTAATTTTTTGCTTATCAACATCAATATGTTCTATCGTACCCATAAAATTAGAAAACGGACCGTCTACTACCTTAACATTCTCCTTTAATTCAAAATCAACTTTTACAGTTGAATCTGCCATTCCGATTCTTTTTAACAGCGTATCCACTTCATCCGGTAATAGAGGAGTTGGTTTCGTTCCCTGACCACTGGATCCAACAAATCCAGTCACACCAGGAGTGTTTCTGACTACATACCAAGAATCATCTGTCATCACCATTTCAGCAAGTACATATCCCGGGAAAAACTTTTTCATTGAAACTTTCTTTTTTCCATCTTTAATTTCTGTCGATTCTTCTTCAGGTACGATGACTCGGAATATTTTATCTTCCATTCCCATTGTCTCCACCCGTTTTTCAAGGTTCATTTTGACCTTGTTTTCATAGCCTGAGTAAGTATGGATTACATACCAATTAGTTTCCATTTCCAACCTCCATTAATCCTTTTTTTATATCTAATAATTTAATAGTTTAACTTAGCTTATCGCCAAGCCTTGGTCGTCCAAAACCTTAATCCTAAGGGAAATCTTATCATTGCTTATTTACTAAAAATGAACATATTAAAAAACCCGCATGCATCGGGTTTTTTGCACAAAGATATTCTATGTTTTATTATATCATAATTTTTCCTAATTATTCAAAAATGGCATATTATTTAAAATTTGACTAATTCCCAAATCAACGACTGCAAAAAATATGGCTACAAACGCAACTGTAGCAACAACCGTTATCGTATAACTCACTAATTCTGGTCCTTTTGGCCAAGTGACCTTCCGCATTTCTCGCGAAACATCTTTAAAAAATTTAAAAATATTCACCTTAATCCTCCAACTAATGCCTATTTCGTTTCTCTATGCAAGACATGTTTATCGCAGTGTTTACAATACTTTTTCACAGATAATCTTTCGGAACTCGTTGCCTGATTTTTATTTGTCGAATAGTTTCTATTTCCACAAATTGTACATGCTAATGTTACTTTTTTATTCATTTTTCCACCATTTAATCTAGACTATTTTCTCTATAAATGTAGCATGTAGAGCTCGTACTGTCAATTATAATATATTTAGCTCTTGATTAACTCTACAAACTAATATTGTTATTACGAATCAATTAATATAAAAAGTCCTTTTCCTTAATTAATTGTTCTACTTTTCTTTTTACTCGTTGTAAAGCATTATCAATTGATTTTTCTTGTCGTTTTAATTTAGCAGCAATTTCCTCATACGAGCATCCTTGAAAATAGAGATATAACACATCCCACTCCAGCTTCGTTAGCGCTTTCATTAATTGTGCTTGTATAGATTGGTACTTTTCTCTATTTACTAGTAAATCACTTGGATCTTCTGATTCGGGGCAATAGATAGTATCTAACAATATCTGTTCCGAACTTTCATCATGAACTGGCTGGTAAAATGATACATATGAATTTAGTGGCGTGTGCTTTAACCTCGTCGCCGATTTGATGGAAGTAATAATTTGCCTTGTTATACATAGTTCTGCAAAAGACTTAAAAGATGAACGTTTATTCTCATCATAATCACATATTGCTTTATAAAGACCGATTAATCCTTCTTGTACTACATCATCACGATCACTGCCAATTAAAAAATACGTATTTGCTTTTTTTCGAACGATCCGTTCATACTTTTTTATAAGATATTCGATTGCTATCTCGTTCCCTTGTTGTACATGCGACAATACTTCTTCATCAATCAACGAATGAAACGAAGCATTTTTCTCAAGTTGATTAACAGCGCTCATGAATAACTTCTCCCCCTACTACTAAAAATTTACAATTAATAGTTACAGAGAGTATACAGCAAGAAGTTTCAAATAGTCAATACAATTTTTTCTTTTTTTACAATATTCGGATTAATAATTGGTAATCTAACGTAATTTACAGGTTGCCACGACGCCATTTTTCAAGCTTTTCTCTCACGTTTCCTTTCATGTGTATTTTAATTTTCGGCTGCTCTTTTGTTTGTTGTTCTAATTCATCACTAATAGAGGCTTCCATATCTTTTAGCTCCATTAATAATTCACGTGCGGAAATACGTAATGCTCCTCTTCCAAAAATAGTTCGCTGTTCTAAATAGTCAGAAGTTGCAACATAAACTTGGTTTTTCACATTTTTTAACGATTTTACAAGTCTTTCAATACATTCATCTGCCGTTTCATTTTCTCGTGTATAGATTATTTCTACGCCATTTATCGATTTCTTACTTTCATTCCCTTTTACATATAGGGCATCAAATACAATAATAACACGGTTTCCAGTGTAAGCTTTATACTCGACTAAAAGTTCTATTAATCGACTTCTTGCCAATGCCATATCTTTTAATTTTAATTTGTTTAATTCATCCCATGCCCCAATTATGTTATATCCATCAACTACAAGTACATCCATCAATTTTCTCCTAAATGATTTCTTTCTCGATAAATTTCGTACATTAAAATCCCCGCAGCAACGGAAGCATTCAAAGATGGGATAGAGCCTTTCATTGGGAGATGGATTGTCCAGTCACACTTTTCTTTTACTAAGCGACTTATTCCTTTTCCTTCATTTCCAATCACAAGGGCAATTGCCGTATCTCCATCTAACGTGCGATAATCTTTAGCACCTTCTTCATCCGTACCAACAACCCAAATATTCTTCTCTTTTAATTCTTCGATTGTTTTTGCAATATTTGTCACACGTGCAACAGGAATGTGTTCAATTGCTCCAGCAGACGTTTTTGCAACTGTTTCAGTTAATCCAACTGCTCGTCTTTTTGGAATAATCACCCCATGAACACCTGTAGCATCTGCCGTTCTAAGTATGGCACCTAAATTATGAGGATCTTCTATTTCATCTAGAATGATAATAAAAGGTAGTTCTTCTTTTCTTCGAGCATTTTCTACAATTTCCTCGATCGTTGCATAATCATAAGCAGTCACATATGCTACAATTCCTTGATGTTTATCAGCAGAAAGTTGATCAATCCGCTTTTTAGGTACTCTTTGGATAATCGTATTTGCCTTCTTTGCTGCTTGTTGTAATTCTACTACTGTATTTCTATTTAATTGATCAGAAATAATTATCTTGTTAATCGACCTACCTGACTGTAATGCTTCTAAAACTGGATTTTTTCCTATAATCATTTCATCTTGCATATTTATTTTCCTTCCTTTTTATTCTTTTGCTTCATGAGTAATATAATGAATAGCTTCATCGAGCAACATGTCAAGGCGTGTCTTATTTTTTAACAGGTAATGATAGCCAATTAATGCTTCAAAAGCAGTGGCATAACGATAATCTTGGATTGACATATTTTTCGGAGTTGAAACCGACTTTGCGTTTCGACCCCGTCTAACGATTGCCGCTTCTTCCTTGTTTAGTTTATTGTCCTTTAGCCAGTCACGGATAATAGCCGCTTGGGCAGAAGCGGCTACAAACTTAATTGCATGGTTATGCAATTCGTTAGGTTTTACTTCACCCGTTTCAATTAAATGATTTCGTACAGATAATTCATAAACTGCATCACCTATATAAGCGAGCGCAAGACTATTAAGTTGCTTTACATCTACACCCATATTATCCTCTTCTCCAACGCGCGCCTTGATTCGTATCTTCTAATATAATATTTTTTTCTTTTAATAAATCTCGTATTTCGTCTGCCCGATCAAAATTTCGTGCTCTTCTTGCTTCATTTCTTTTTTTAATTAATGCTTCAATTTCCTCATCCAGCAATTCTTCATTGTCAAGTTTAATACCTAATACTTCCAATAAAGTTTTAATTGCTTCTTGGAAAGCTTCAACGACTTCAAGATCTGTATGATTTTCTTCTAAATACATATTCGCTTCTCGGACTAATTCGAATAAAACTGTAATAGCATTAGCTGTATTAAAATCATCATCCATTGCTTTTTCAAAATTTTGTTGATTTTGTCGGATTTTGTCGATCCATGTTTCTTTGTTTTTACCTAAGTTTGTACTCGTTTTTTTACGATGTTCTAAATTGACATAAGCAGTTTTAATCCTCTCTAGACTATTTTTCGCACTCTGAAGTAAACTTTCGGTAAAATTAATCGGATTCCGATAATGAACACTTAGCATAAAAAAGCGAATAACCATTGGATCATGCTCTTCAATCAGGTCTTTAGCTAATATGAAATTCCCAAGTGATTTTGACATTTTTTCATCATCAATATTCATATATCCGTTATGCATCCAATAATTTGCAAAAGGTTTATCATTTAACGCTTCAGATTGTGCAATTTCATTTTCATGATGGGGAAAAGTTAAATCTTGCCCACCTGCGTGAATATCGATCGTATCTCCTAAATATTTTTTGGCCATTGCTGAGCATTCGATATGCCAACCAGGTCTTCCTTTACCCCATGGAGACTCCCAGGCAATTTCATTTTGTTTCGCTTTTTTCCATAAGGCGAAATCTAGAGGGTCTTCTTTCTTTTCACCCACTTTAATTCTTGCACCTGCACGTAATTCGTCAATTGATTGGTCTGATAATTTTCCGTATTCTTCAAACGACCTAGGTTTAAAATATACGTCACCATCTACTTCATATGCGTGACCTTTATCAATCAATCCAGATATAAAGGCGATGATGTCATCGATTGTTTCCGTAACACGAGGGTGGTATGTTGCTTTTTTTACATTTAAGGCTTTTACATCACTTAAATAAGCGTCAATAAAACGATTTGTTAAATCCTGAACATTTTCACCAGTCTTTTCAGCTGTATCAATTATCTTATCATCAACGTCCGTAAAATTGAGCACATACTTTACATTAAATCCTTTATATTCGAGGTATCTCCTTACTGTATCAAAAACAATCGCTGGTCTTGCATTACCTATATGAATGTAATTATATACAGTTGGCCCACATACATACATTTTTACCTCTTTCCCGTCTAGAGGCTTGAATGTTTCTTTTTCTTTCGTTAGTGTATTATAAATTGTGATTGGCATGCTCTTTTCCTTCCTTTAATTGTTTTACTTCTTCTTTTAATGCATCTATTTCTGCTTGTAATTTTTTCAATCGTTCTGCAACTGGATCGGGTAGAATGTGGTGGTCCAATTTTTGACTAATTTTCTTGCCATCTTGCTTTACCACTCGCCCAGGAATGCCTACAACTGTTGCGTTATCTGGTACATCTTTCAAGACAACTGATCCGCCACCAACGTTAGAGTTCTCGCCTATTGTAATAGAACCCAATACTTTTGCACCTGTTGCAATTAAAGCATTGTCTTTAATCGTTGGGTGTCGTTTCCCTTTTTCATGCCCTGTTCCTCCAAGGGTTACTCCTTGATAGATTGTTACATTATCACCAATTTCACACGTTTCTCCGATTACAACGCCCATTCCATGGTCAATAAAAAATCTTCTGCCGATCACTGCGCCTGGATGAATTTCAATACCGGTAAAAAATCTACTTATTTGTGAAATAGCACGTGCTATAAAAAATAATTTTCGTTTATAAAGGAAATGAGCAATTCGATGATTCCAGATCGCATGTAAACCAGAGTATGTTAAAAACACTTCCAAATAAGTACGGGCAGCTGGATCCTGTTCAAACACGACATCCATATCTTCTCGCATCCGTTTAAAGATTCCCACTTCTCATTCCTCCCATTTATT
Organism: Pseudogracilibacillus sp. SO30301A; assembly: GCF_037072025.1. Taxonomy (NCBI): domain Bacteria; kingdom Bacillati; phylum Bacillota; class Bacilli; order Caryophanales; family Bacillaceae; genus Pseudogracilibacillus; species Pseudogracilibacillus sp. SO30301A. Next base: position 22,415 of record NZ_JAXHDD010000043.1, read on the forward strand.
ATTAATTGGCCATTTTTGAAATTCTTCCTCGGACTTGCCCAAAATGAATGCGGTCCCTCCTTCCGCGGTTTTATTGCTTTTTTATTTACATTTGAAGGATACTATGACATAACTATTTAATCACCACTAGGAAAGAATGACTCGATCTCCAAGACATCGAGTCGATTTCGAACATGTCGAGTCATTTTCCGAGATGTCGAGTCGATTTCAAACATGTCGAGTCGATTTCAAACATGTCGAGTCATTTTCCAAGATGTCGAGTCGATTTCAAACATGTCGAGTCATTTTCCAAGACGTCGAGTCGATTTCAAACATGTCGAGTCATTTTCCAAGATGTCGAGTCGATTTCAAACATGTCGAGTCATTTTCCAAGATGTCGAGTCGATTTCAAACATGACGAGTCATTTTCCAAGATGTCGAGTCGATTTCAAACATGTCGAGTCATTTTCCGAGATGTCGAGTCGATTTCAAACATGTCGAGTCATTTTTCAAGATGTCGAGTCGATTTCAAACATGTCGAGTCATTTTCCGAGATGTCGAGTCGATTCAGAACATGAGGAGTCGTTTCGCAATATACGCCTTTTCCTGAGATACGGAGTTGATCATATAGACTTTTACATCGCAGTTTATGGATTTTGTGAGAAAAGCAATAAACTGTCTTCGATGGGACTACGTAAGTGCAGTTCCAAGTCTTTATTAGCCAAAAATATAAAAAGCATCCCTATGTAAAATAATTACACAGAGACGCTCGTTTGTGCGCGGTTCCACTCTGTTTAGAGAGTTATTAAACAACTCCCTCAACTTGATCTGAGTAACGGTAGATAACCGCCGTTATATACTTAATTTCCATAACGGAACTCCGAGGTGCATGTTCAAAAGCGTCTCTCTTAGAATCACTTTCAGCCAATGATGATTCTCTCTGGGTAAGTAACTTGCTTTTTACTTTTCCTCTTCAACATTGAATAATATTAAAAAGTTATACACTATAACTATATTATATTTTTTCGTAAATGTGAATTATTTAATTTTCGATTTCACTCAATATTCCATCAAGACGTGCTAAAACAATCTCTTTTCCTAACAATTCAATTGCTTTTGGAAGTTCTGGACCATGCGTTTGACCAGTAGTCGCAACTCGAATCGGCATAAATAATTTTTTACCGCGGTGCTTCGTTTCTTTTTGCGTCGCTTTAATTTGTTCTTTAATCTGTTCAGCAGTGAAATCAACTAATTGAATCAACTTATCCGTGAAGACTTGTAAGACTTCAACAACTTGTTCTTCTGAAAGAACTTCCCGAGCTGCATCGTCATAATGGATATCTGTTTTAAAGAATAGTTCCGTCAATTCGACAATTTCCGCACCATATCTTAATTGTTCCTGATACAACGCAATGATTTCTTTACTCCAATTCAGCTTTTGTTCATCTGCATCATGTGCAATTTTACCGGCTTTAATTAAATGAGGCAGAGCAAGTTCAATAACCGTATCTACATCCGCCTTTTTAATATATTCTCCGTTCATCCATTCCAATTTTTTAGAGTCAAAGATAGCAGCTGAAGTAGAAAGGCGGTTTGGATCAAATATTTTAATTAGCTCTTCCTTACTGAAAATTTCTTCTTCCCCACTTGGTGACCATCCAAGTAATGTAATAAAATTAAACATCGCTTCAGGTAGAAAGCCGAGCGTTTTATACTGCTCGATAAACTGAAGAATATGCTGATCTCGTTTACTCAATTTTTTGCGGTTTTCATTAAGGATCAGTGTCATATGTCCGAAAGTTGGCGCTTCCCAGCCAAATGCATCATAGATCATCATTTGTCTCGGTGTATTCGAAATATGTTCTTCCCCACGAAGTACGTGAGTTATCTCCATTAAATGGTCGTCGATTGCTACAGCAAAATTATACGTAGGAATACCATCCTTTTTAACAATAACCCAGTCTCCATAATCACTAGATTCAATAGAAATATTCCCACGGACAATGTCATTAAATGTATATGTCCGGTTTTTTGGTACTCTTATTCGGATTGCCGGCTTTCTACCTTCTTTTTTAAATGCCTCTATCTCTTCTAGCGACAAATTAGCATGTGCACCAGAGTATTTCGGCACTTGACCTTTTGCACGCTGCTCTTCACGCTCTTGTTCCAACTCTTCTTCCGTCATATAACATTCATATGCTAGATCTCTCTCTAATAAATCATCAATATACTTTTGATAAATAGCTAAACGTTCCATTTGGCGATATGGACCATAATCACCACCTATATCTGCACCTTCATCCCATTCGATGCCTAGCCATTTTAAATAGGTTAATTGGCTCTCTTCTCCGCCTTCTACATTACGCTTCGAATCTGTATCCTCTGTTCTAATAATAAACTTTCCATTATAATGTTTTGCATATAAATAATTAAATAAAGCTGTACGCGCATTCCCAATATGTAAATCCCCAGTTGGACTCGGTGCGTAGCGTACTCGAATCTCTTTCGTCATTGTTGTTCCCCTCTCTTAAAACGACTCATAAAAAATGTAGCAATAAAATATTCGATCAAGCCAAATTTCGTATATCTTTATAATATATTATTTGGCAATAAAAAGCGATAACATGAACTGTTATCACCTTTTAATACCTTATGTTATACTTTTTTATAAAGCTTTTTCAAGTAATTTTGGTTTAGCGAAGATCATTCGTCCGGCAGACGTCTGTAACACACTTGTAATTAAAACTTCAATTGTTTTACCAATGTAGTCTCGACCATCTTCCACAACAATCATCGTACCATCATCCAAGTAGGCAATACCTTGCCTTTGTTCTTTACCGTCTTTAATTACTTGTACTACCAATTCCTCCCCTGGAAGAACTACAGGTTTAACGGCATTCGCTAAATCATTAATATTTAGTACAGAAACACCTTGGAAATCACAAACTTTGTTTAAATTAAAGTCATTCGTCACGACGATCCCATTAATTAATTTAGCAAGTTTTACTAATTTACTATCCACTTCTTGAATGTCTTCAAAATCGCCTTCATATATCTCTACCTTAATCTCTAATTCTTTTTGGATACGATTTAATATGTCAAGGCCTCGGCGGCCACGATTACGCTTTAAAACATCAGACGAATCCGCAATATGCTGTAACTCTTCCAATATAAATTGTGGAATTACGATAGTACCTTCTAGAAAATTCGTTTGACAAATATCCGCTATTCGCCCATCAATTATAACACTTGTATCCAATATTTTAGGCTTCAACTCATACTTATCTTCTTTATCTCCATCTATAGCCTGTTTTCTTGCTTTATCTTTCCTAGATATTGATAAGATGTTCATAAATTCCTCTCTTCTTCTAAAACCAACTTGAAAGCCTAAATATCCTATAATAATCGTTAAGAACAATGGGACAATTTCAGAGACTATTTTTAAGCCAATATCTTGTATTGGTATGTTAATCAGGTAAGCAACGACTAATCCTAAAATAAGTCCAATTGTTCCAAAAAATAAATCTGCAACAGGAATTTTTATTAATCCTTCCTCGATCCATTTCAAAAATCCAACGACATAGTCTGCTAGTAAATAAGTTAAAATAGAAAAAATAATAGCACCTAACACAAGGCCAAAATATGGGGATGTGAACAGACTTGCATCTGTTATATTTAGAAAATGAATGATACTTGGGAGATATAAAAAACCTAATGTACCTCCAGTAATGATAAAAAATATGTGCACAATTTTTCTTAACATACACAGTACACCTCCTTATTCTGTAGTATTACCCTTTTTATTGAATTCTAATCATAGAGATGGAAAATAATAAACATCCAAATAAATCATAGCATAGCAGTAATTCTTAAGTCAATTTAACAAAACATTAAATTTTATCACAGTAGATTTTGTTTGTCAATTTTTTGACGAAGTTTGTTAGAATGTGTAGTTTTTTTCTTGTCGGTCATTTTTTAATAAACCGATTCGTAAAGCATCATGGACTGTTTTTACCCCAAGTACTTCGATAGACGCTGGATACGTCCAACCATCTAAATTGTTTTCAGAGCAAATAACTCGTTTAAACCCTAACTTAGCAGCTTCCTGGACACGTTGTTCTATACGAGAGACACGTCTTATTTCACCGGTTAACCCTACTTCACCTATAAAAATATCTTCCGGATTTGTTGGTTGATCACGGAAACTGGATGCAATACTTATTGCAATGGCAAGGTCAATTGCCGGTTCATCTAACTTAACTCCCCCGGCAACTTTAATATACGCATCTTGATTTTGTAACATTAGTCCAACTCGTTTTTCCAATACAGCCATTAGTAAAGGAACTCGGTTAGAATCAACTCCGGTTGCCATTCTGCGGGGATTTCCGAAACTAGATGGTGAAATTAATGCTTGAATTTCAACGAGAACTGGTCGTGTTCCTTCCATAGATGCAACAACAGTTGAACCAGATGCTCCACGAGAACGCTCCTCTAAAAAGATTTCTGACGGGTTTAGGACTTCCTGTAAACCTAGTTCTTTCATTTCAAAAATACCCATCTCGTTCGTGCTGCCAAAACGATTCTTCACACTTCGTAAAATGCGATACGTATGATGTCTTTCTCCTTCAAAATATAAAACGACATCTACCATATGTTCAAGCATTCGCGGACCAGCTATTGCTCCTTCTTTCGTTACATGTCCCACAATAAAAATTGGAATACCTTTCGTTTTTGCTAACTTCATAAGTTCCATCGTACACTCTCTAACTTGAGAAACACTACCTGGAGCACTTGTAACTTCCTCTTTAAATATGGTTTGAATAGAATCCACCACAACAAAAGAGGGATTTAATTCATCAATTTGATGTAAAATATTGTATAGATTTGTTTCAGCAAGCACAAACAGCTCGTCCACATCGACTGCTAATCGATTCGCTCGTAATTTTGTTTGTTGCATTGATTCCTCTCCAGATACATACAGTACCGGTAAATTTTTTTCAGCAATTTGTGCAGAGGTTTGCAATAATAATGTTGATTTCCCAATTCCAGGATCTCCACCAATTAAAACAAGGGAGCCAGGTACAATTCCCCCACCAAGAACGCGATTGAATTCTTTCATTTTCGTCTCTACCCGCTGTTCTTTTTCGTATTTAATCTCATTCATTTTAGTTGGCTTACTCATTTTATTTGTATGGGTTAACGTGCCTGTCGATTTTTTGGGTTGTTTTATTTCTTCAACAAATGTATTCCAATTATTACAGTTCGTACACTTCCCCATCCATTTAAGCGATTGATAACCACATTCCTGACACGTATATAAAGTTTTTCGCTTTGCCATATTTTCCAACCTTTCTTCATCGGTTATATATTATTTGAAAAAGCCTTTCTATGAAAAGTAACTCCTTCAAAGGTCATCTAATAATATAATCTGTTATTTCAGTTGTGAAAAAAGCTAGCGATTAAATCACTAGCTTTTGACATGTGTACTATTCCTTATGGCAAAACGATAAAGTCCCCTTTACTATTTAAACCAATTTTTACATCTTGCCCTTTTTGAATCGTTCCTTTTAACAATTCTTCAGACAACAAATCTTCAATATTTTTCTGAATGGAGCGACGTAGTGGTCTTGCACCATATTCAGGATCGAATCCCTCATCAGCAATTTTTTCAATCGCTCGGTCTGTAATAGTAAATTTAATTTCTTGTTCCTTTACACGTTTTTGCACTTGATCAATCATTAATTTAACAATATCTTTCATATGTTTCTTCTCTAATGAATGGAAGACAATTGTTTCATCAATACGGTTTAAAAATTCAGGTCTGAACGTCTTTTTCATTTCTTCCATTACTTTAGACTTCATATCGCTATGCTCATGACTCTCGTCACCCAAATTAAATCCTACATAGCGATTTCGCTTTAATTCGCTAGCTCCAACATTAGAAGTCATAATTAAGACCGTATTTCTAAAATCAACTAGTCTACCCTTTGAATCAGTTAAACGCCCATCTTCTAATACTTGTAGAAGGATATTGAATACCTCTGGATGAGCTTTTTCTACCTCATCAAGTAACACGACAGAATATGGTTTACGACGCACCTTTTCTGTTAATTGTCCGCCTTCTTCATACCCTACATACCCAGGAGGAGAACCAACGAGACGTGATGTAGAATGCTTTTCCATATACTCAGACATATCGATACGAATCATTGCATCTTCATCTGCAAACATAACTTCAGCAAGTGCTCTTGCTAGTTCTGTTTTTCCAACACCAGTTGGTCCAAGGAAAATGAATGATCCAATTGGTCTTTTTGGATCTTTTAGTCCGGCACGTGCTCTGCGGATTGCTTTAGATACAGCATTTACAGCTTCACTTTGACCGATAATCCTATTATGAAGCGTTTCTTCCATATTTAATAATCGATCACTTTCGTCTTTCGTTAATTTTACTACAGGTACTCCGGTCCAAGAAGAAACAACAATTGCAATATCCTCTTCCGTTACTTCTAAATTTTCTTTTCCTTGTTGTTCTTTCCATTCATTCTTAGTAACTTCTACTTTTTCACGAATTTTTTGCTCTTTATCACGTAGTGCCGCTGCTTTTTCAAATTCCTGACTTAGTACAGCAGAATCTTTTTCTTTGCGAATTTCCTCAAGCTCTGCCTCTAATTCCTTTAAATTCGGTGGAATTGTATAAGATTTTAATCGTACACGAGAGCCAGCTTCATCAATTAAATCAATTGCTTTATCTGGAAGGAATCGATCTGTGATATAGCGGTTTGACAATTCAGCTGCTGCTTCAATCGCTTCATCTGTTATAGTTACACGGTGATGTGCTTCATACCGATCTCTTAGGCCGAACAATATTTGTGCTGTTTCCTCAATTGTCGGTTCATCCACTTGTATTGGTTGAAATCTTCTTTCTAAAGCAGCATCTTTTTCAATATATTTTCTATATTCATCCAATGTCGTTGCACCAACACATTGTAGTTCTCCCCGTGACAGAGATGGTTTTAAAATATTAGAAGCATCGATGGCTCCTTCCGCTCCACCTGCCCCAATTAGCGTATGTAGTTCGTCGATAAACAAAATAACATTTCCCGCATTACGAATCTCATCCATTACCTTTTTTAGACGGTCTTCAAATTCCCCGCGATATTTTGTTCCAGCTACAACAGTACCCATATCTAAAGTCATAACTCGTTTATCCCGTAGTGTTTCTGGGACTTCATTATTAACAATTTGATGTGCAAGTCCTTCAACTACAGCTGTCTTTCCAACACCTGGTTCGCCAATTAAAACAGGATTATTTTTCGTTCTTCTACTTAAAATTTGAATGATCCGTTCTATTTCTTCATCTCTTCCGATGACTGGATCGACTTTTCCTTCTTTCGCATTTGCAGTTAAATCTCGAGCAAGCGAATCTAAGGTTGGTGTATTAACATTTGATGATTGCCCTCTACCTTGCTGGCTAGATTGTGATTCATTACTTCCTAATAACTGTAAAACTTGCTGTCTTGCCTTGTTTAAACTTACATCTAAATTATGTAGTACTCTAGCAGCAACTCCTTCACCTTCTCTAATCAGGCCAAGTAAAATATGCTCTGTACCGACATAGGAATGACCAAGCTTCCTAGCTTCGTCTTGTGACAATTCTACTACTTTTTTTGCACGTGGCGTGTAATGGATCGATTTCATCGGTTGATTACCTTTACCAATTAACTTCTCCACTTCAAATTGAATTTTTCTTACTTCAAGACCAAGTTCTTTTAGCGCCTTAGCCGCAATTCCATCACCTTCACGGATAAGACCAAGTAAAATATGTTCCGTTCCTATATTGTGATGGCCTAATCGAATTGCTTCTTCTTGCGATAGTGCCAATACTTTTTGAGCTCTTTCAGTGAACCTTCCAAACATCATAAACTATCCCTCCTACTATTGTTCCAACATTAACCTCTCTCGTATTAGCGTTGCTCGTAACACATCTCTTTCATTCGAGGTTAAAATTTTGCTAGCATAATGTTGCAAAAATCCCGGCTGAGTTAAGACCATTAACTCATTTAAAATATTATGAGAAACATTTTTTATTATCCCTAAATCTATACCAAGTCTTACATTCGATAATCGTGATGAAGCCTCTTTTGATTCTATAATTCTAGAATGCCTTAAGATCCCATAGGACCTAAAGATTTGATCCTCCATTCTAGTTTGTGATTTCTGTAACAGCTGTAATCTAGCTTCTCTTTCCTGTTCAACAAGCTTTATGATGATACTTTGTAAGTCTGCTACAATATCTTTTTCAGATTTGCCCAATGTAATCTGGTTTGAAATTTGAAAAATATTCCCAATAGCCTCGCTACCTTCTCCATAGATGCCTCTCACTACGAAACCAAATTGATTTATTGCAGGTATCATTTGATTTATCTTTTTCGTTATAACAAGTGCAGGTAAATGAATCATAACTGAAGCTCTTATACCAGTTCCAACATTCGTCGGGCAAGTTGTTAAATAACCTTTTTCTTCGTCATAAGCATAATCTACTTGTTCCTCAAACCAATCATCAAGCAGCAGTGCTTCTTCTAAAGCGGTGGCTAACTGAAAACCCGGAAAATATAACTGCATACGGATATGGTCTTCTTCATTAATCATTACCGATACTTGTTCATTTTCGGATACGAGTGCAGCAGCAGCACGTGCTTTAGCTAGATACGGACTGATTAAATGTTTTTCAACTAACACTCTTTTTTCAAGATTAGAGAGGTCGCTAATTTCTATAAGTTCAAAGTTACCGTAATTTCTAAAAGATGTTTGATGATAATTCTCTTTGAAAAAATTATTTACACGTATCAAATCTTTTTCGTCGGCAATAATTGGAAAAACTTCATCTTGAAAATTTCTAGCTAATCGAATACGAGTACTTAATACAATTTCGTTTTCAGGACCCCCTTCTCGCATCCACGGGCTAATAGCTTCATTCATAAACTGCTCAAGACTCATGAATGATCCCCTTCCTTCTCTTGCTCAAGTTTTTTAATCTCATCCCTCACGATTGCTGCCTTTTCGAATTCTTCTTGTTCAATCAGTTGATTCAGTTTTTCTCGGAGTGCTTCAAGTTCTTTTTTCACATGCAGATGTACACCTTTACGTTTGGGGATTTTCCCTATATGTTTTGTGTTACCGCTATGAACTCTTCTAAAAATTGAGTCAAGTTTTACTTTAAACGCTTGATAACAGTCAGCACATCCAAATTTTCCAATTCGTTGAAAGTCATTAAATGTAGTATTACATTTTGGACATTGCAACTCATGAACTTCTTTAAATATTTGCTCATTGGGTAATTCAACTTGCGACGAACCAAAATTAAATAACCCCGTTAATAAATCTTGTAGAGAATATGTTTCATCTGATTGATTGATATACCCTTTTTTCATTGCGCATATTTCACAAACTTTTATTTCCGCTTTTTGCCCATTTATTACTTGTGAAAAATAAAGCGTTGCAGGGCGTTTATTACACTCACTACATTTCATACAAGGCCTTCCCCCTCGCTATTTATTTATATATTTAAGTGTCGTTAATATTGCTGTTAATATCCTTGCTCTTAATTCGTCTCTTTCCGGAAGTGCGATAGCTAAAGTATCTCTTTCAATAGCGCTTATTATTAATTTCTCCTCACGATGTGTAATAACCTTTTTTTCAGCTAACCTTTCTATAACGTCCCTTGCTGCTTGCTCTGATACTTTAGGATTTATTATATTAATAATATCATCAATGAGTTCAAAATGATTTTGATGCTCAATTCGAATAATACGAATATATCCTCCACCACCACGCTTACTTTCCGTTAGATATCCTCGCTCTATCGTGAATCGCGTATTTATCACATAATTAATTTGTGATGGCACACATTGGAACTGGTCAGCTATTTCACTACGTTTAATTTCAACCATTTTTTTATCATTAGAATGAAGTATTTGTTTTAAATACTGCTCTATAATATCGGAAATACTCATTACTTACACTCCTTCCCTTATTCAGACATCATTATTATAATGCGTGTTCAAAAAGGAGGACAAAAAGAATCAAAAAGTTCGAAGTGGCGAAGCTTCGAGTAGCGGAATGTATGCATTTAGATACATGAGCAAAGATCTGGCACACAGAAAAGTGCTTTCCTTTGAAGCAAGCCAACGAAGAAATTCGCAGTGTCATTTTTACCGTCCTTTTTGAACATCCTCTTATAGTTAACTTTTTTTCTTCATATAATTTTGACCATATTTGACTATACTCATATTATACGATAATTATTTCTAGAATAAAAGGTTTTTCTTTCACTATCTTTGACAAATAGAGATATTATAAACATATAGTTATTCGATATAATTTTAATTTAGTTTTAAAAATATAGGTTTGTCGAATTATATAACAATATGTAACCTGTTGATATAATAATTCCAATTCCGTCATTTTATGACAAAAATTTAAATAAAAAAAGCAGCTTATCTACTAAAAGTAAATAAGCTGCTCTTACTT
>NZ_JAXHDD010000044.1:0-32413 GCF_037072025.1 Pseudogracilibacillus sp. SO30301A
ATAAAAAACCAGATGTATTGGTGAATCCTTTTTGATTAAAGCTTTAATTTGTTCATCGTTCAAATTACGGGAATGGTTACAAATTTTTTTTGCGTTAGAATGGCTGGCAATCGGATAATCAGCTAGTTCAATCACTTCCCAAAATCCTTTTTCAGATAAATGAGAGACGTCCGTTAATACTTGCTGTTTATTATTTTGCAATACTACATCTCGACCAAGGACGGTTAACCCAGCTCCACGCGGCTCACCTACTCCATCTGCACAAAGATTCGCCTTATTCCATGTCAGTCCGATCGATAATATGCCTGCTTTATATAAATGTTGCAGTTTTTGGACATCATTTCCAAATGATTCTGCTCCTTCTAATGTTAAAACTGCACCAATTTCGTGGGTATTTAATTTACGTATTTGCTTCCACTTTTTTATATGAATCATTTCAGGATTTTTTGCAATAACTTCCGTATGGAATAAATCTATTTGTGCTAATGTTTTTTCCCATACGTTATCTGATGGTGTATCTGGATCGAAAAAAATTGCAAAAAATTGAACTTTCACGTTTCCGGCTTTTAACCTTTTATAATTTTTTTACAAAGCGGTAGCACTTTGAAAGTTTATTCCTTTTGTTTGCTGAAGCTTATAAAGCGCATCACAATGGGTATCAATTATCTGCATGCTCCTTTCTCCTTTCTTTACAGGCTTGAATAAATCCATGATAAATATTTAATGATGTTTTATCTCCTTTTGTAGCCATATTTTCTGGATGCCACTGGAGCCAAGGACAAATGGATTATTACCACTTTCGATCGCTTCTATTACACCGTCACTTGATGTACCACTTGTAATTAAGTGTTTACCTAATGTCCGATTTGCTAGATGATGACGACTGTTCACTTTAATCTTATTTTTACCGACAAGGTTGTGGAGCAAGCTTCCTTCCACTACATGTACAAAATGTGAAGCATGACTTATGATGACATTTTGTTGATGCTGCAAGAGTGGCGTTTTTATTTGCATAAATATCTTGATACATATCTCCACCAATTGCAATATTTAAAATTTGACACCCTTTGCAAACTGCTTAAATTGTTTTTTTTACTTTCCTTATATTTTTTATAAGTTCGATTTCAAATTCATCTCGTAATCGATTAATTTTTCCTAGATTTGGATGAGGTTCTTCTTCAAAAAAAGTTGGGGCAATGTCAAATCAACCTGTTAAATAAAGACCATCAATTATATCTATGACTTGCTGCCCCTCGTTCTCATAAGGTATAATTATCGGTACTCCACCGGCATCACTAATAGTGGTAATATTATCTTCATGAAGATAATAAAGACCTTCCTCTTCATTTATTGTAGGAACGATCCCAATAATTGGCTTCATTTTTTAACCTTCAACACTCATATTCTATACTATTATTTTATTCAGAAGAATACATAAAAAAACCGCTGAAATTAATCCAGCGGTTTTAAACTAATATTATCTATTTTTCACAACAATATTTTCATCTACAACTTCAACAATAACATTTTTGACTGTTTCATTTTCTAAAATTAAGTCGGTTAATTGGTTTTCAATTTTATCTTGAATGACACGGCGTAATGGTCTTGCACCAAAACGAGGATCATGCCCTAACTTAACCAATTGTTTTTTCGCTTCGTCAGTCACTTCGATTTTTATTTCTGTGTCCTCAATTGTTTCTTCTAAATCGTGAAGCATTAAGTCAACAATTTCGAGTAAGTTTTCCTCGGTCAATTCGTTGAATCTAATAATTCCATCAAAACGGTTTAAAAACTCCGGTTTGAAATAATCACTTAAATTTTCAAAAGTAGAAATAGCTTCATTCGTTTTTTCAAATCCAACATTTACTTGTTTCACACCGGAACCAGCGTTACTTGTCATAATGATAACTGTATCTTTAAAGCTTATAGTTCTACCATGAGAATCAGTCAAATGACCGTCTTCCATAATTTGTAGGAACATATTTTGTACATCTGGATGTGCTTTTTCAATTTCGTCTAGCAAAATAATTGAATATGGGTTGTGACGGACTTTTTCTGTTAATTGACCTGCTTCCTCGTGACCTACATATCCTGGAGGAGAACCGATAATTTTAGAAACAGTATGACTTTCCATATACTCACTCATATCAAGTCGAATAAGTGAATCTCTTGAGCCAAACAATTCTTCTGCTAACACTTTTGAAAGTTCAGTCTTCCCTACACCTGTTGGGCCAACAAATAAGAATGAACCAATTGGGCGATATTTTGATTTTAGACCAGCACGGCTTCGACGAATTGCTTTTGCAATATTATCTACCGCTTCATCTTGACCGATAATTTTTGCACGTAAATGTGTTGCAAAATTGCGCATTTTTTCTTGTTCATCTGCTTGAAGTTTTGTCACAGGGATACCTGTTTTTTCTTCGACAATTTGTTCAACATCGTTTACAGTAACATTAGAACTTACATTTTGATTAATATCTTTCGCTTTTTCTAATTGTTTTTGTAATTGTATTTCCTGGTAACGTAAGTTTGCAGCTTTTTCATAATCTTCTTGCTCAGCTGCTGCTTCTTTTTCTTTCACCACTTTTTTCAATTGTTCTTCTATAGTATCTGTATCTTGTTCGGTATTTGCAAGGTTAATCCGTGATCCTACCTCATCCATTAAATCAATTGCTTTATCCGGTAAAAATCTATCTTGGATATAGCGAACAGATAAATTAACGAATGCCTCAATCACATCGTCTGAATATTTCACACAATGGAAATCTTCATAGCGACTTTTTAATCCTTGTAAAATTTGAATCGTTTCTTCGTTTGTTGGCTCTTTAACAATAATCGGTTGGAAACGACGTTCAAGTGCAGCATCTTTTTCAATTTGACGATATTCTTTTAACGTAGTTGCCCCGATGACTTGTAACTCTCCACGGGCAAGAGCCGGCTTCATAATATTACCTGCATCCATTTGCGAGCTTTCGGCTGTACCTGCTCCAACAAGTAAATGAATCTCATCAATGAAAAGAATAACATCTGGACGACTTTTTAATTCTTCGATTAGCTGTTTCATTCTTTCTTCAAATTGACCGCGAATGCCGGTATTTGCTACTAATGAAGCAACATCAAGTACATAAACTTCTTTGTTCATCAATTTCGCCGGAACATTGCCTTCAATCATTTTAAGTGCGAGCCCTTCAGCAATAGCTGTTTTACCTACACCTGGTTCTCCAATTAATACTGGGTTATTTTTATTACGACGGTTTAACGTTTCAATGACACGCTTAATTTCATTATCTCGGCCAATTACCGGATCAATTTTACCATTACGTGCATTATCTGTCACATTCGTTCCTAATTCATCAAGTAATCCACCGCCACGTCCAGCATGTTGCTGTTTCGTAGTCGTTCTGCTCTGACCTTGTCCTCCCATAGCACCTTGGAAAAACGGGTTAGAGAACATGTCTCCACTGAAAAAGTTGCTTGAATCTGTTAATTGATCTTGGATTTTTTGAAAACAATCCCCACATAGCTGTAAATGTTTTCGTTCGTTATTAATTTGCATTGCCATATTTACCGTTGCTCTGTTAACTCCACACTGTTGACATTTCATATAGATTGTCCTCCTTTTAAATTTTTTATTTCATAAGTAAGTTTATTAAAATTTGTTTCTTTTGACTTTGACTATATTTGACCTTTAATTATATTATACACTGACTATCTTTGACTTTCAAGTGTTTTTTATAATTTTTTTAATCAAATTTTTATAAATATACGACGCAGGACATGAGCTATTAAAACGAGGTTACAGGAAAAAACCCTTCCGCTTCACTACGCTCAAGGGTTTCCATTTATATTTATTTATTTTTCTTTCCGCTCTTTTTCTAATTCTCGCAGTTCTACTCGGCGAATTTTTCCCGACGAGGTCTTCGGCAGTTCTTTAATAAATTCAATTTGTCTCGGATATTTATATGGTGCAGTATGTTTTTTACAATATTGTTGTAATTCTTTAATTAAAGTCTCCTTATCCTCCGCTTTTTCTCGTAAAACAATAAACGCTTTTACAATTTGACCTCGAATTTCATCTGGGCTCCCAACGACCGCACATTCCTGAACGGATGGATGTTTCACCAAAATATCTTCTACCTCGAATGGCCCGATCGTATACCCAGAGCTTACAATAATATCATCGTCACGACCTTCAAACCAAAAATATCCGTCTTCATCTTTTTTCGCACGGTCACCCGTTATATAAAACTCCCCACGAACAGAAACTTTCGTACGTTCTTCATCTTTATAATAGTTTTTAAATAAGGCAGGACAATTCCGTTTAACTGCTATATCCCCAACTTCACCTATTACAACCGGGTCACCATTATCATCTACGATTTCCACTTCATTTCCTGGTGTTGGTTTCCCCATTGAACCAGGCTTTACTTCCATTCCCTTCATGATACCTAACAATAAGGTATTCTCCGTTTGTCCATACCCATCACGGACTGTAATATCGAAATTCTTTTGAAAAACTTCAATCACTTCCCGATTTAATGGCTCACCAGCCGAAACAGCGCTGTGTAAATTGCTAAGGTCAAAGGAAGTTAAATTATCTAACTTTGCCATCATCCGGTACTCTGTCGGTGTACAACATAAAACATTAATCTCCCCGTCTTGTAGCAATGTTAAATATTTTTCTGCATCAAATCTACCATTATATATAAAACCAGTTGATCCTGAACCTAAT
The DNA here is from genome assembly GCF_037072025.1 of Pseudogracilibacillus sp. SO30301A. NCBI lineage: Bacteria > Bacillati > Bacillota > Bacilli > Caryophanales > Bacillaceae > Pseudogracilibacillus > Pseudogracilibacillus sp. SO30301A. The sequence continues at coordinate 4,736 of NZ_JAXHDD010000044.1, forward strand.
ACAGCTAGTAAAGGACTCCACACCCATTTTTGCCAACCAGGTGCCGCAGTAGCCCAAACATTGTCGTCAGCCGAAATTCCTAACCAATTTGCAGCAACTGTCCGAAGGTGCGCATATCCCCATCCATGAGTGTGTACCACTCCTTTTGGATTCCCAGTTGTACCCGATGTATAAGGAAGAAAGGCGATATCATCCTTACTGGCATTTGCCAAAACTAAGTCATCAGATGCACTAGCTTTTAATTCATCTAAGAAACACCAGTCATCGACTTCTTTTCCTATTGAAAACTTCTTCAAATCTACGTACTCATTTATCCCTTGATAAACTGGAGTATAAAGATAATAACTAACCACACCATCAACTTCCCCATGGCTTACCCGGTACTGCAAATCTTCTGTCGTCAACATTTCCGAACTCGGAATAATAATAATTCCTGTTTTTAAAGCTGCCAAATATACTTCGTAAGCTTCTACGATTCTTGGTACCATAATAAGAAGCTTATCACCCTTTTTTAACCCTTTTTCTAAAAATACATTACCTATTTTATTAACGTTTTTCATTAATTGATCATATGTGATTTCTTTACTAATCCCCCCCTCATCAATATATTTCAAAGCAATTTTGTCTACATGTATCGCATGTTTTTCAATTTCCATTATAATGTTATATTCATCTGGAGCAATTAATTCATTGTGTGTCACGTGTATCATCTCCCAAATTGACCTTTATTAATAGTATAGCAAAGTAGAAAGTTGAATGATATTTCCATATTAAAAAACTTGATATTTATTAAAGAAAACTTACCCTCATCATTAGCGGTATGCCGACGTTAGGAAAAAAGTTTGTTATTCATCAGCCTTCCTGTAGAAATATAATGTCAGAAGACTAAAAATGATGCCTGCACATATGCTCTCTAGAGTGCAAGTCTTTTACGGTGAATGCCTCAGTTGCATGTACAACGCATAGAACGTGCTAATACTGTCACCAGCAACAAGACATTGCGGCCTTAGCGAATGGGCAAGCCAAGAAAGGAAGTGTACTTTCCTCTCAAAAAGCATGTAAAAAGTATTCGACTTAATAGTTTGACAAATCATACTGTTTAAAATATTATTGCTATAATATCATTCATCATCCCTAACTTACTTCAATTAGTTATACATACTAAATCCATGACTTCCAGTACACGACAACATAAATGAATATTAACTTATTTTCAATCTTTCTTAAGGAGGACTTTGAATTGGTTCGATCTAAACTGGCGCTCTATTCCACAAGTGAGCTCCCTCACAAAATGAAGGAACTAGAAAATAATTGGGAACATTTTATGGTTGAAAATGACATTCCTGAAACGAATACAATACGTTCAGAAGTTCTAGAATCTTGGAAGCGTTGTCAAAATTATGGGGTTGACCCTTTACAAAAACAAGCACCTGTGATGATTAGCGAAGATAAATTAATGGAAGAAATTAATCAGTCAACATTATATGATGTATCGAAACCTGTTATCGAGGATTTGTATAAACAAATAATAGGGACAAACCACCTCATTACATTAGGCGATAATGAAGGGAAAATAATTTACTTAAAAGGAGATTATCAAACATTAGATCAAGCACAACAAATGAATTTTGTTATAGGCGCTGATTGGAGCGAAAAAGCTGCTGGATCGAACGCTATAGGTACGTCTATTGCTGCTGAAATGCCGATCCAAATTCTTTCCTCTGAACATTATTGTCAAGGTGTTCATCCTTGGGTATGCTCTTCAGCTCCAATTCGAGATCCAAGAACGAAGAAAATATTAGGAATCATTGATTTAACCGGTCCAAGTGCAACAGCCCAACCACATTCTCTAAGTGTAGTGCAAAACATTTCTAATATTATAGAGCAAAGCTTATTTATGAATTCTTACCAAATATTTGAGTATTTACAAAATAAATATGATGAACTCAAAAATAAAAATAATGCTGTTCACATTGTCATTTTAGACGAAATGTTAAACGTTGTACACGCTGATTCAGAGTGTTTAAATTTATTACAAATTCATCATTGGAAAAGTTTTTGGGATAATGAAGAGTTAAAACAGTTAAAACCATCCCTGTTATCAAGAAATCCACATGAACATGAATGGGAATGGGAAATTTCTTCGTTACAATTAAAAATTTTCATACGAAGTATTTCATTTAATTCTGAACATATAGGCTTTGTCTTTTGTTTTGAAAAGCTTTACCAATACCATCCTTCAGATTCCAATAAACAAATTGCTTTAAAAGGGGTTATTGGTCAATCTAAGGCAATGAAAGATGTTATTCAAAGAGCACAAGTAATAGCAAAAGCGAATGTACCGGTACTTATAACTGGTGAAAGTGGAACGGGAAAAGAAATTTTCGCACATAATATTCACCAAAAAAGTCAAAGAAATAAAGCCCCTTTTATTGCTATTAATTGTGGAGCCATACCGAAAAATTTAATTACCAGTGAACTTTTTGGCTATGAGCGTGGCGCTTTTACCGGAGGAGATCCTCAAGGGAAAAAAGGAAAATTTGAAGAAGCCAATGGTGGGACTCTTTTATTAGACGAAATTGGTGAAATGCCACTTGATTTACAAGTCCATTTACTACGTGTATTACAGGAAAAAGAAGTTGTACCTATTGGCTCCTCCAAACCAATTCCTATTGATGTTCGCATTATCGCTGCAACAAACAAAAATCTTCAGAAATTAGTGCAAGACGGTTTATTCCGGTCAGATCTATATTATCGTTTAAATGTAGTTGAATTATATTTACCCCCACTTCAAGAACGAGAAGGCGACATTCCTTTACTATGCCATTATTTTACAAAAGAATTAGCCAAAACACATAAGAAACAAGTTCCGACAATCGATAAAAATGTACTTACTTTTTTTAATAAGTATGAATGGCCAGGTAATATCCGTGAATTGATGAATGTGCTGGAATATGCCATTCTTTTCAATGACGATAATCATATAAAAATAGAATCGTTGCCGAAGTCTCTTTTGGATAAATATGACCAACTAAGTCATTGTTCGGAATATAGTTATACAATGTTAGAAAAAAATGAAAAAGAAGAAATCATCCAGTTAATCCAGGAGACAAATGGGAATTTATCTGAAGTTGCACGGCGTTGTAAAATAGCTCGGACTACACTTTATCGGAGGATTGAAAAATATAATTTAGGAGAAATGCTAAAAAATAATTTATGACTAGGTTAGCATTGATGCTTTTTCATTTTAAAACATTTTCCTTTCAGCTAATAACTCAACTTTCACACCAAGAAGTTCATAACAGAACTAATAACCTTATGCGCCACCGGGCGCAATATATAGTAATTGACAAATCGGTTTAGAATGAAAAAACACCTCAACTTTTGGTATAGTTGATTTATCCAAAATCACTACCAAACGTTGAGGTGTCCCTACTATAGAAATAGCGAAAAATAATACAAATAATCAACTGCCAAAAGAAATAAAATTGATATTCAAGGAATTGAATATATTCAAGCATTTTGCGAAACGCAGGTATTAAAAAGTTTGTTGGTTATCCTAGCTCTTACATTTTTCATTAATTTTTTGTCTGATTTTTGAGAATAAAAACTGGCAAATGCTTAAGAGCAAGAAGGCTGGAGATATTCCGGGAAAGGATACCATGTATCGCTTTCTAAACAAATCAACATTCAACTGGCGCCGTTTCCTGCTTCTACTCGAATGCACGTACCATTGGTAAAGCATCAAAATTGACACATCATGACCGCCCAAAAGGATGATTCATCATATGACCGGAATCGCAGTATAGAAGAAAACTATTTCCATACTTTTTTCGATTATTCACAATAAAAATACAGTTTAAGGCGACGGCTAAAAAGCCGTCGCCTATAAGTTAGTTATTTCACCTTAGGAAGTGGAATTTTTACCCATTCATTATAGAATGTATCAATATCCGGCTCGAACTCATGCACAACTGGATACCATTTAGGTACTGCTTCTACTTCCAATTGTGTCGCACAGCCAGGGCAATAATACTCTCTAATAACTTGCCATTCCGGATCTGGCGCCATTAATACTGGATAAATTTCATTCATTTTTTCTTCTGTGTCACGAACAAATATTTTAGCATGTAGTTTCCAATTTTCTTTGTAATCACAAAACTCATGTCCGCAATCACATTTTACGATCCGCTCACCATTTTCTTTTAACACAATATATAAATGTAACCCTAGTGGTAAAAGAACCGGATCATCCCATTCGACTCTATTTTGCATCACCTCTCGATACACTTCAAATCGATCCGCATCTTTGTGACCCGACATCATATCCTTTATTTGATACCATTCTAGTGATCCTTCAACAAGTTCATTAATTACCTTATGATCATATTTATTTTTTTTTGCCATAATATATCACCCTTTATTAATTCGTTTTAAATCGATTAATATGTCTTCCAAGTTTAGGAACATTTAGATCATCTTCATAAATCATCCAATCATTATCGATATTCCAAAATTCTTTAAATTCATCTGTAAACTTTTCACTTAATGCAAAGCTTTCCGCATACATTAATTGGACTTGTTTCGATGCATCTTTTTGTAGGATGCTTTGTTTTTCATCTTCCATCCATTCCTTCGTTGGCACACTGCGCTCCAAACGTTCCTTCCGGATTTGTTTACGTTTTTCTTCTGTAGCTTTTACATCAATCGTATATTCACCATCTTTTTCCGTGAAAGCACAGCCGTAAACCCCCTCTGCATAACGGAGCAAAATATAACGTTCATTTAAATCTGATTCCACTTCTTTAGGATTCCGATCGAGTGGATCACCAAATCCTGGACCACCGCGCAAGTAGTTCATGATGACATCATAGTCTCCGAACTCTTCTTGCGTTGTAACCGCCTGTCTATCACGGTAAAGTCTTTTTGCATTCATATTTTTTTCATACATCGGGTTATCTGGATCCGTATCCCCACCAAGTGGAAGTGGTAACTTTTTATCAATTCGTTCCTTAAGATCTGTATCATAAGCAGTAAACCTATAACCTGCAGCTCCTGGATATCCACCCATTAATCCACAGTCTGTTGCCATTGCTCCTGCTCCTGCAACAAGCATTGTCCATTCTTTTGCTCCCCAGCCAAGTCTTAGTGATTGCCAACCATTTCCTCCGCGATATTTACCGGCACCACCTGAACCAGGTAATATTTCTCGCCCTAAGTATACTAACGGCTCCAATATTTCCCAAATCTCCATGTCACCCATATCTCCTTCAGGATTCCATAAAGCAGCAGAGTGACTAATACCATCCTTTACAGCGCTAGCTCCAACCCCACATGCAGCTGATTCAAAACTGTTTAATGCTGATAAGTTTCCATGATGGTCAATTCCACCACCTTGTAACCAATTGGATGTATGTGCATTTCCAGCATTTATTTCTTCCAAAAATCCACGTCCCCAATAACTTCGACTTAATCCGCGCCATAATGGAGTCCAACCTGCCACAAGTCCATGCCATGTGTTCGAATGTGCAGATCTTATATCATCTGGGTTAAACCATGATCCTAATGGAATCCCAAATTCACTTGCATAGTAGGCACCATCATTAATTCGATCATTTGGGTTGAGTGTTTGTGAGAGCATTACCCAAATCCCACTCGTAATCGATACAGGCGTTGCATTAAATGGATGCCAACCCCAACGACTTGATCCCTCAAAATCTATTTCCAAGTGACCATCTTTATGAATGGTTATTTCAGATGGTGTATGAATAATCGAATTCGTTTGGGCAAATTTAGGTAGATCAAGCCCTTCAAATGGTACATCAATAAAAGATACACCACGATATTTCCCTGGAATTGTCATTGATTTTACCTGGTTTACAAAGCCGCGACGACCATCCTCGATTATTTCACGAATAAACTTTTTGTAGTCTTCCACGCCTTCTTCTTCAATAACACCTAAAACTAAGTCACGAATCATATGACAACCTGCAACACGTGTTTTTTCATCTAATGTCCAATACGTTTCACCACGAACAGACCGAGTACTTTCTAATAACCAGTCTTTGGACAGTACATCGTCTTCCCCAACTTTTCGGCAAGTTACTTGATATCCATCATCATAACGTTGAACCGGTCCCATTGGCATACTTCCCGGACCAGCCGCACCGGTGTCGATAACATGTGTAACACCACCGACCCAGCCTAATAGTTCTCCTTCCCAAAAAATTGGTACGAGTGTATGAACATCACATGTATGCACGTTTCCTACATGGTTATCGTTATTACAAAATATATCTCCATCATTTATTTCTGGATTATTTTCATAATCATTTTCAATCATAAATTTGATTGCAGCACCCATTGTTCCAACGTGAATGATGATACCAGTTGAAGTAACGATTGAATCTGCTTCTGGTGTGTACAGGCTAAAACATAGTTCTCCTTCTTGTTCAACGATCGGTGAAGCGGCTACTTTTTTCGCCGTTTCTCTCGCATGTACAACTCCGCCTCGAAGTTTAGAAAAAATCTTTTCAAATCGTATTGGATCAGATTCCTTAAAGGTTAGTTCTTTTAAACCGGCATAATGACCTGTTTCATTACTCACCTTGGTCATTTCGGCTCTCATTTCTTTTAACGTTTTTCCATCCCAACCAATTGGAGCCTTTTCCTTAGTACGAACATCTTCCATTGTTTTCAAAAAGATAACCTCCTTAAGAGTTCATTATTTTAATTCTTTTAAGTGAAAGATTCTATTCTCATCTAGATACGTTTCAAATCCAGTTGGAACAACCAATGTTGTCGCGGTTGACTCAATAATTGAAAATGCATCTAATTTATTACCAGGCAATAACTTTTCCATTTCATAAATTTTTGCGTCAAGCCACTCCTCATCCCAATATATTTGTCTAGTTCCTAAAAAGGCTTCTTCAGGAGGTGTTTCACCTGATAGTTCTTCTTCTGGTATTTTTGGTAGAGGAACATCGACAACTCCTCGTACGATTGCACCAGTAATCGAATACCCTAATTCAGGAGATAATGCGGACTTTGCATATACACGTGTATATGTTTCTTCAAATGTTTTTACAAGTGTACGGTAATCGCTTACATCTTTAAATGCACTAATTGGTGCTTCGATTTCTAAATCATTTAGTTGTCCTTGATATTGCATGCGATATAATAGTCGATATTGAACGTCATCATCTGTATAGTCACTTTTCTTGAATTCTGCAGCCACATGTTGTTTTAATTCATCCCAAGCGGCCTGTAATTCATTACCCGCTTCTAAAATTTCTTCATCACTTGCCTTTTCAGCAATATTTAAATCTAATGTTTTATCATAACGATACTCAAAGTCTGCCGCACCACACCCGAATGCAGAGAAACCCGCCGCCCAGGCTGGAATTAGAATATCTTCAAACCCTAAACCTTTCGTATATCCTGCCGTGTGAAGTGGTCCACCACCTCCATATGAAAAACATGCATATTGTGATGGAGAAAATCCTTTACCTAAAATCATCGATTCCAAATAGTTTTTCAATTGTGATTCAAGTAATTCTGTCACACCAAATGCTGCATCTTCTACAGACAACCCAAGTGGTTCCGCAATTTGTTCTTTTACAGCTTGATAAGCACGTTCACGAGATAATTGAATGGCTCCTCCAATGAAATTATCAGGGTTGATAAGACCTAAAACAACATGACAATCAGAAACGGTCACTGTTTCAATGCCACTTCCAGGGTTACAAACCCCAACCAAGGCGCCTGCACTATCCGGCCCTAAGGTTAGGTTTCCATAGTTTGGATCAATTCGTACGTAACTTCCAGTTCCTGCACCAGTCGTATCCATTGAAACAAGCGGTAATGATAACACGAGTCGCGCCATGTCTGGGTCTGATACGATATCCAAGTCTCCTTGAGTAATTAATCCGATATCAAAGCTAGTCCCACCAATATCTGAGCAAGCAACATTTTTTAAACCAAGATTGTCACTTAAATATTTCGCCCCTACCATACCTCCAATTGGTCCAGACACACATGTACGGGCAAGTTCATTCGCCTCAATACTAATTGTTCCTCCATGACTTGCCATAATTCTTAAGTCAAAGTTTGTTCCATGTTCTCTCAGGGACTTATCCAGTTTCGCTAATGTTTCACGAGATGGTTCAGCCGCATATGCTTCAACAATGGTTGTATTTGTACGGTGTGACTCTTTTCTAACAGGATAATAATCAACCGTTGCAAAAATTTTAATGTTTTTATTTTGTTCCGTTACCATTTTTTCGGCAATATCCCTAATTTTACGTTCATGATCGGGATATGAGTATGAGTGTAATAAACTAATTACTATCGCTTCAACATCATCATCAATTAATTTTTGAATTGCCTCTTCTACCTCATGTTCATATAAAGGTATAACAACATTACCAAACACATCAACTCTTTCCGTTACACCTACAGTCCATTTTCGAGGTACAAGTGGTTCATCAAATTCGTGGGTGTTGATATGAATACGATCTGAATAAGAATATCCGAGATACGATTGTAGACCCCGCCCCATTCGATGCATATCCTCCATGCCTTTATTTAGAACCAGGCCAACTCTTACTCCAACACGTGCAACTAGGCGATTTAACATCGCTGTTCCAGAATAAACACCAGCCAAAAGATTAGGAAATTCCTTTTCGCTAGTTGTGTCCCATTGATCTAAAGCATCCTTTGCGGACTTCATTAGTCCGATATGTTCATCATCCGGGGTTGTTTGCGCCTTCCCAACAACAAAATCCCCTTTTTCATCGATGATGAACGTATCTGTCATTGTTCCACCGGCATCAATTGCTAGAATTTGTGACTTTGCCAAATTAATTTCTCCTCCCTTATTTGATTTACTTTAATAAATGCAATTTACGTGCCAACTAATTAAATTAAAAATTTCACAGTAGATTCACATAGTTATCTTAGATTCTCAAATTGAAGCAACTGGTACATTGTATTTTATTACTACACTTGTAGCGAAACAGTTGTAGCAGAATAATATGAAATATAATTCGGAAGTTTTGTTATATTCAATCTTCACAATTAATGTAAACTGCGACATAACTCCGGAGAGTAATTGTCCCATCGTCGCTACGGAAATACACTGCGCTTTCCGTGAGCATGACGTCCTACCTTCAAAGCGGAAGATAACGATTTTCTTTAATTACCTTACTTCTTGGATTCTTGTTAGAAAGGTAACGAAATACTTGATTGTGCCCGTTCTCCCTGGATTCTCGATAGAAGGGGAACGATTAATACTTAATTGTGACTGTTCTCCCTGGAGTCTTGCTAGAAAGGTAACGATTAACACTTAATTGTGCCTGTTCTCCTTGGATTCTCGATAGAAGGGGAACGATTAATACTTAATTGTGACTGTTCTCCCTGGAGTCTTGCTAGAAAGGGAACGATTAACACTTAATTGTGCCTGTTTTCCTTGGATTCTCGATAGAAGGGGAACGATTAACACTTAATTGTGCCTATTCTTCTTGGATGATAGAAGAGTAACGATTAACCTCTATATACCCGTGTTCTATGTTTTTAACGTCGCAGTTTATGGATTTTGTGTGAAAAACAAATCTTTCGTTAGAATGAGCAGTGCGAAGTCCTAATTTTGAAAACTCTTCAACAAAAAACACCTCTTTATAAAGAGATGCCTTCTGGTACTAATTGTTTTTTCATTAAATCATCCAAACTTTTACATGTATATCCATCTTTTTTTAGTTGAGTTATTACTTTATCTAATGCTTTGGCATTGTCTTCTGATACAGTATGAAGTAATAGAATTGCTCCAGGATGTATTTGAGTCATTATTTGATCATAGGAATATTTCCACCCTTTTTGATTATTTGTTTCCCAATCCTTAAAAGCTAGTGACCAAAAAACATGAACATAACCAAATTCAGTCGCCCATTTTAATGTGTTTTCATTAAATGTACCTCTTGGTGGTCTTAAGTACATTGTTTGTTTTTGCCCGGAAACATTAGCAACAGCTTTTTCTAGTTTGTCCAACTCCTCTTTTATTTGCTCTTTAGTCATCGTCGTAAAATCTGGATGATTGTATGAATGGTTTCCAATAATATGTCCTTCATCCACCATTCGTTTTACTAAATCCGGTTCCGTTTTTACATAATGTCCTGTAACAAAAAACGTTGCAGGTACTTGATGTTTCTTTAACACTTCAAGGACTTCTTCGGTATACCCTTGCTCATATCCATTATCAAATGTAAAATAAATTTCTTTATCACCAGTAGTTAAATCTGCATATATCGCATCATGTCCTTTTAAAATTTCTCCAAATTTACCTAGCTCGGGCAATTTATTATCATAATTTTTCTTATATCCCCATCCATACCCATGCACAGTATTTGGCATTATAAAAAATAGCATCAAGACAATAGAGAAACTTAATCCATATTTTCGTTTCATGTAAAAACTCCTTTTAGGATTTATCATCAACTAAAAAAGAAAAAATATGTACTGGAAAACTAGGCTTAACGCAAAAAAATGTTGTATTGAAGGCGGAGGCGATTTCGTACTTTTGGGGAAATTAGACGAATGAAAGTACAGTAGGAATATTATCTTCCCTATAAGATTGGAGAAATACATATATTTTAGGCTATGTACATATACGTTTAGTAGAGAGGAGTGAAAAAAATGAAAATATTAAAAGGAAATTTACTAACGCAAATTTTAATCGCGTTTGTAATTGCAATCATCTTAGGTATCATTTTTGGAGAATCAATCGAAATATTAAAACCTTTTGGGGACTTATTTTTACGATTAATCAAATTCATCATCGCTCCATTAGTTTTATCCACACTTGTTATTGGAGTGGCTAGTATTGGGGATCCTAAATCATTAGGTAGGGTTGGCTCGAAAACAATTGCTTATTATTTAATTACAACAGCTATAGCTATCATTATTGGACTTGGTTTTGCTTTCGTTATTAATCCAGGTAAAGGTCTAACCATTGACGTTCCAAATACAGAGGTTGAAGTGAACGAAACAGAAGGAGTTATTCAGACGTTTCTAAACATTGTCCCTGAAAATCCATTTACAGCTTTAACAGATGGGAATATTCTGCAAATCATTTTCTTTGCAATTTTTCTCGGATTAGCGATTACGATTGTTGGTAAAAAGGCGGAACCCATTTACAATTTCTTTGATAGTTTTGCTGAAGTGATGTTTTGGATCACTGGAATTGTCATGCGGTTTGCCCCAATTGGTATTTTAGGACTTGTAGCACCTATTATTGGGCAATATGGCGCTTCTGTTTTGCTTCCACTGTTAAAAATTATTCTTACAGTTGGAATAGCTTGTCTGATCCATGCAATAGTAGTGTACTCACTAGCAGTAAAAACATTTGCAAATATGAATCCGCTCACATTTTTTAAAGGGATTGCACCAGCTGCAGTAGTTGCATTTAGTACAGCTAGCAGTGCAGGGACTCTACCAGTAACGATTAAAAACACACAAGAAAACTTAGGTGTATCAAATAAAATCAGCAGTTTTGTTCTCCCTCTAGGTGCAACGATTAACATGGATGGAACAGCAATTTATCAAGGAGTAGCAGTAATTTTTATTGCTCAATTTTATGGTCTTGATTTAACATTTATGCAACTTATTACCGTTGTAATTACGACAATCCTTGCATCCATTGGAACAGCAGGAGTCCCGGGAGCTGGTATGATTATGCTCGCTATGGTATTAGGTGCAGTTGGATTACCACTTGAAGGTATTGCTTTAATTGCGGGAATTGACCGGATTTTAGATATGTTCCGTACGACCATAAATATTGTAGGAGACGCCGCTGGAGCCGTTACTGTTGCTGGTACGGAAGAAGATGAAATTGATCGAACAGCTTTTGAAAAATAAACAATGGGAGCGAGCATGACTCCTTCTCCTATTTTAATTTATGCCACTACATTGACATCTGTCTAATCGTCTCATTTTTAATTATATCTTGCATTATTGAAGAACAAGACAGCAAGAATTAATACTAGTACTACAATCCAAGTTGAATCCTATTTCATGTGTTTAAAATATAGGCGAAAAAAATAAAAGCAAAGAGTAAAATATCTACTCTCTGCTTTTTTCTCTGTCCTATTTTAACAACATCTTGATATTTTTCCACCTTTGGCATTAAAACGGTCTTCTTGTACTTCCGAGAAAAACTCTTTTCTAGATTTAATTAATTGTCCTGGATGATTTTTCTCCATATGTTCAACATACGTTTCATAACAAGGAACTCCAACGAGTAGGCTAATAAATTGCTTACGGTAGCTCAAGATGTTTCTAAACCACTGAATCGTTTTCACTGTACAATTCCTCCTTTATTTGGTTCACGAGGGATGTATTCTGATTCATGTAATGGTACATCTTCGTGTTTTAATACTCGAATCCATAATCGGATGGCAAAGATTAGAACTGTAATTACAACAATCATAAATACAGCTGTTAATGCAGCATTCACATAGTCATTAGTTAATACTTGACCCATTTGGTCTAATGTGGCAGCTGGAGCTAACACTTCTCCATTATGATATGCTTCTCTGAAAATAGATGCGTGAGATAAGAAACCAACTTTTGGATCAGAGTGAAATATTTTTTGCCACCCTGCAGTCATCGTCACGATTAATATAAAAGTTGTTGGAACTAGTGTAACCCAAGCATATTTTTTCTTACCCATTTTGATTAACACTGTGGTACCAAATATTAATGCAATTGCAGCTAGCATCTGGTTGGAAATTCCAAATAGTGGCCATAGGGTGTTAATACCGCCGAGTGGATCAACAACCCCTTGGTATAGGAAATAACCCCATCCGAGAACACATAGTGCTGTCGCAATAATATTTGGTATCCATGCTTCTGTATTTTTAAATGGTTTGTAAGCCGTTCCAATAATTTCTTGAATCATGAAACGGCCAACTCTAGTCCCAGCATCTATCGTGGTCAATATGAATAGTGCTTCAAAAAGGATGGCAAAGTGATACCAAAATGCCATTAATGCTTTACCACCAATAACTTGGGAAAAAATTGTAGCCATTCCAATTGCGAAAGTCGGTGCCCCACCAGTTCGGTTAAGGATCGTTTCCTCTTTTATATCATTAGCTAGATCTGTCAGCACTTCAGGCGTAAGAACATATCCCCACTCCGAAATAGTAGTCGCTGCTGTAACTGGATCTGATCCGATGGCAGCTGCCGGACTGTTAATTGCGAAGTAAATTCCCGGAGTAAGCACACAAGCTGCAATCATTGCCATTACAGCGACAAAAGATTCAACTAACATGGCACCATAACCTATCGAACGAGCATGTGATTCACGCTCTAACATTTTTGGTGTTGTACCAGACGAGATAAGAGAATGGAATCCAGAAACAGCTCCACATGCTATCGTGATGAACAGGAATGGGAATAAGTTTCCTGAAAATACAGGACCGGTTCCGTTTACAAACTCTGTAACTGCAGGCATATTCAATGTAGGTGTAACGATGAATATACCTATCGCAAGCCCTACAATAGTACCAATCTTTAAAAATGTACTTAAGTAATCTCGAGGTGCAAGTAGAAACCATACTGGTAGTACGGAAGCGATAAATCCATAAATAATTAAGAGGATAGCTATTTGTTCTCCACTCATATTAAATATTTCTGACAGCACTGGATGTTCTCCGACGTATCTACCATATATAATGGATGCTAGTAATAAAATAATACCTATAATTGAACCTTCACCAATACGCCCTGGACGAATAAATCGCATGTAAACTCCCATTATGATTGCAATTGGTATCGTACACGCAACTGTAAACATCCCCCAAGGACTACCTACGAGCGCTTTAACAACAACAAGCGCAAGTACTGCAAGTAAAATAACCATAATACCAAGAATCCCAATCATTGCAATTATTCCAGTGAATTTTCCGATTTCTTCCTTAATCATTTCTCCTAAGGATTTACCATTTCGACGAGTTGAAGCAAACAAAATAATGAAATCTTGAACTGCACCCGCAATAACAACCCCGACAATAATCCAAAGGGTTCCTGGTAAATATCCCATTTGTGCCGCAAGTATTGGACCTACCAGTGGTCCAGCTCCTGCAATAGCAGCAAAGTGATGACCGAATAAAACCCATCTATTCGTCGGTACATAATCTTTCCCATCGTTATTAATTTCTGCAGGTGTCTTTCGATTATCATCTAGTTCAAATACTCGTCTAGCTAAAAATTTACTATAAAATCGGTAAGCTACGGCATAAACAGAAACAGCCGCAGTGATGAGCCAAATTGAATTTATCGATTCCCCTCTACTCAATGCTAAAACTCCAAAACTAAATGCACCTATCGCCGAAATAATACCCCAAATCAATATTGATCTAAACGCTTTCATCTTTTACACCCCCATAATTTTGATACCGTTTCCACTTCTTAGAATACGGAAAAATCATGCCTCCTTTAATAAGATTAATACCATTTTAAAGGAAGTTCGTATATTGGAGTATATTTTTTCCATATCATGTAAAACAACGGAATTAGATGTTGAAATAAGGAGATAAGACACACAAAACACAAAATATATTTTATAAATCTAAACGTTTCCGTAAAGCTTTCGCATAATTTCTGCTAACAGGTAATTTTTCTTGTACACCTTCTAACTCTAACTCATAAGCTCCATTAAACCATGGAACTAGCCTGACGACATAATTTAAATTAACAAGATAACTTCTATGAATTCTAAAAAAATTAAAAGGAGTTAATCGTCGCTCTAATTCTTTTAATGAGGATTTTACTTCATAATCATTTGTTAACGTAATAATTATTGAAATTTTCCCTTTCGGATAAAAGTACAAAATGTCTTTCACAAATAAATATTCAATTTCACCTTCGTTCTCAACCGCTAATTTTCCAAGTGATTCAGTCGTCTTGGCGGGTATATTCGGAACCATTTTTTGTGTAATTCGATCAATCGCTTGTTTTACATGCTTGGGATCATATGGTTTCAGTAAATAGTCGATTGCGTTGATTCGAAAAGCTTCTGCAGCAAATTGAGGATAAGCAGTTGCAAAAACGATCAAGGGTGCTTTCTTCAATTCTATTAATGATTTTGCTGCTTCTATTCCGTTCATTTTAGGCATTTCAACATCCAAAAATACAACATCTGGTTTTAATTGGATTGCTTGTATAACTGCTTTTTCACCACTTTCCGCTTCACCAATGATATTTACGTTGGGTATGTCCTCTAATATAAATCTTAATTCCTCTCGAGCAAACCTTTCATCATCAACTATTAATACATTAATTGTATCCATTTTCTATCTCACCCTCGATTTAGGTATACGAAAAATCACTATCGTTCCCTTATTCATTTCACTTTTAATAGATAATCCGGCTTGATCTCCGAACATTATTTTTAACCTTCTATTGACATTATATAAGCCTATTCCTGCCCCTGTATCCGAGTGCATCTGTTTCAATCCAAGTAACCTAATTTGTGCTTCTGGAATTCCTTTTCCATTATCCTCCACAACGATCACAATATCTTGACCTGCATCCTTTACCATTAAATTTAAAATACAGTTTTCTTCCATATCATTTAGTCCATGATTAATAGCGTTTTCTACGATAGGTTGCAATGTTAAAGGTGGTATTTGTTCATCTAATAAAGACTCATCAATTTGATATTTCACCATTAACCTATCGATAAATCTTGCTTCAATAATCTCTAGATATGCTTTTACATGAGCAATCTCTTGTTTAAGTGAAATTTTCGTGGTGGTGGATTCCGTAACGTTTAGCCTTAAAAAATAAGATAGGGACCTTAATAATTTTCTTGCCTGATCAGGGTTAGACCGGATTAAAGACATAATTATATTTATCGAATTAAATAAAAAATGTGGATTAATTTGTGCTTGTAACGCTTTTATTTCTGCTTCTTTTGCCAATTGGTGAGCACGGTCTGCCTCTGCAATTGCGAGTTGATTACTAAGTAAAGCAGAAAGACCATTAATTAATTCAATATTTACATCTTTGATCGCCTTTGCAGAAGAATAATAAATTTTCAATGTTCCAATCGTTTCGTCTCGATGCTTAAGTGGTGCAATAATTACAGCAGTTAATGGGCATTCGGGAAAATCACAATGAACACTTCCATCTTTTATAACTACCAATTCACCTGTTGCTAAAACTGTTTTTGTTTCCATCGTTCTTACCGGTGAATTTATTTGATGGTGGTCGCTTGCGATCCCTACATGTGCTAGTATTTTTGATTGATTCGTCATCGCAACAGCCGATGGATTCAATTCTTTATATAAAATATTGCAGACCGCAAGTGCTGTTGAGTTATTCATACCCTTTTGTAGGTAACCAAGCGTTTGATCCGCAATACGTAGCGTTTGCTGTGCCTGTATTGCCGATGCTTTTTCTCTTTCTTCAACTACATTATGGATAATCAACATAAATAGTGCTGTACCAATGCCATTAGCTAATATCATAGGAATTCCGATTACCTCAACCAGGGCCCAAGCTTTTGCGAATGGTTTTGATAAGATTAAGATAAGTCCCATTTGCATTGCTTCTGCTCCTGCCCCAACAACCAGTGCAAATAATGGTTTAACGTTTTTACCTTTTCGATAAAATGCACTAGCGATAATACCAGCCAATATCGTGGAAAACCCACAAGAAAATGCTGTAAATCCACCTAAAGTCATTCGATGTAGACCTGCGATTAAGCCGACACCAATTCCTACACGATATCCACCTAATAATCCCGCAATAACAACCCCGATTACCCGTGAATTAGCGATAGCTTCATCTTCAACTAATCCAGACAAAACACTATTAAATTGAGATGTAGTAACATTTAGAGCAAAGCCTAAATACGATCCCATAATCCCAAAAAGCCCAAAAAATAAAATAGCTGTTAACACTTGATTTTTTTCTAATTTATCATGATTAATCAAGTTTTTGAAAAATTGAAGCCGAGTAAGAATAAATGCAACCGCAACAATCATACCAACTCTCTCTAACATGATAATTAATAAATTTATCACGGCTTTTCCTCTCCTGAGTAATTTCCTTACAAATTCTCGTTTTAAATCTAGAGCACAAATTGCACATCCTTTTTTTGTTATTTTTTACGCATATTATTCCGACCAATTCGGAGATAAATCTGGGCTGCATAGTGAAACGTTCAGCAGCCCTTCTCTATGTACAAAAAATAGGAATCGCTTTCATTATACAAAATTTTAATAACTATTACTATTGAACAAAAATAGAGAAACCATTTTTTGGTTTCTCTATTTTTATAAACAGTAGTTTTTATTATTTAATTTTTCGGTTGCAAATCTTCTATGGAGTCAATGTCCATATATGCAGGAACTGTTAACCCTATTTTTGTTCCCATTAGATTTGGTCCTAGGTCAACCATATCATCTTGATGTTTTTCATAAAAATCTTTATGTGTTAGTGGTAGCCAAGCTGCAATCGTCGCATCTGCATCACCGTTTGCTACAGACTCAAATACAATAGCCACATCGACCGGTGTAACGGTTACATTAAAGCCTTTTTGTTCCATTACTTCTTTCAAAACCCCAGAAGAAGCACGTTCGGAATCCCAAGGAGTTGACACAAGTTCAAATTCAACACCATCTACTTCCTCAACACCTTCTGTCCAAGCAGCGACTTTATCTTCATTCTCTTCTACCCAACGTTTTGCAACGTCTTCTACTTCTTCTCCTGTATCTTGAGCCTCGTACATAATGTCTTCCATATCTTCTACATTCCACTCGAATTGATCAATTAATTTATACGCTTCAGGCATATCTTCTTCCAGTCCAATTCTTGCTAAAGTATTAATCCCTTCTTCCCCACCATAGATATTTTGTGGATCTTCTAAATATTTCATGTCTGGATATTTCGCAAACATCCAATGTGGGTTCCAACCAGTAATAATAATCGGTTCTTCATTCTCCATGGCTTTATCTAATTCCGCCATCATTGCTGCAGTCGATGATAACTCCACTGACCAGCCTGCTAAATTTTCATATTCTTCTAGTGCTTTTTCCGTTGTAACAGAGATTCCTGCACCTGGTTCAATACCGGTGATTGTATAATCTACCATTTCACCAACGTTTTCTGTTTCGTTAGTCGCTTCATCATTCTGCTCATCATTTGCATCATTACCCGAACAAGCTACTAAAAACATTGCTCCAGTAATTGCAATTGCAGGTAGTGCCTTTTTTAATGAGAAATTCATAACGTTTAAATTACCGCTCCTTATATTGACGTTTTATTAAACAGGGGCTATTTCACAGCCCCTGTTTAATCATGTTACTTTGTGTCTAAATCTTCAATTGAATCAATGTCCATGTACTCAGGTACAACTAAGCCTATCTTGGCTCCTTCTAAGTTTGGACCAAGATCAATTAACTCATCTTGATATTGTTCAAATAAATCACCATGTGTTCCAGGTAACCATGCAGCAACCATTGCGTCAGCTTCACCAGTAGCAACAGCTTCCCACATTACAGCATTATCTAGCGGCGTTAATGTTACATTATATCCTAAATCTTCTAAAACTAATCCAATCATATTCGTTGATCCAACTTCAGTATCCCACTCCACATAAACTAATTCAATTTCATCTCCGTCGACTTTATCTAGACCTTCTGTCCATTCGGCAACAGTATCTTCATTTTCATCAATCCACTCTCCGGCAGCATCACGTGGATCAGCACCATCAGAAATCTTTAACATTACTTCCTCAAGATCATCCGGAGACCAGTAAAAATTATCAAGCACTTGGTAAGCTTCAGGCATATCATCTTCTAATCCTTGGCGCACCATCGTATTAATCGTCTCTGCCTCACCAAATACACCTTTAGGATCGTCTAAATATTTTAAATCATATTTAGCAAATTTCCAGTGCGGCGACCAACCTGTAACAATGATTGGTTCTTCTTTATCATAAGCTTCTCCTAGAGCAGTCGCCATTGCACCACTTGATGAAGCTTGAACTTCCCAGCCCTCTAATCCATATTCTTCTACTGCGTTTTCTGACGCTTTAAAAACACCTGCTCCAGGTTCGATTCCTGTAATTTGATAATTCATCTCTTCCCCATATTTCACATCTCCGTCAGCTGTACCATCAGTGCCTTCATTATCCGTTCCTTCATCCCCGGAACCGCCACCTCCGCATGCAGCCAATAAGAGTGTTGCTGAAAGTCCTGAAATAATTCCTAAGCGTTTAAGGCTTGTAAACATAAAATAAATACTCCCCTTTAAATATAATATATATGGAACTTTTCTAATAGAGGATGTTCAAAAAGTCCAGTAAAAATGACACTGCGAATTTCGCACGAATGCTTGTTTCTCCGCTACTCATGTATTTAAATGCATACACTCCGCTGACGGGAACTGCACCACCTCGAACTTCTTGGTCCTTTTTATCCTCTTTTTTGAACACGCAATAATAAGAAAAGATGCCAACTAATTTTACTTCTTCTTGTTCATACTTTGTGTAAATCTATCGATAATAATCGCTAATATTACTATTCCAATTCCGGCGACAAATCCTGTTCCGACTTGAGCGCGTTGCAGAGCAGATAGAACTTCTCTTCCTAGTCCAGGAGCTCCAATCATCGAAGCAATAACGACCATAGAAAGCGCAAGCATTACTGTTTGGTTAATACCAGCCATAATGGTCGCTTTCGCCATCGGTAATTCAACTTTGAACAATTTTTGAGCACCTGTACTACCAAAAGCTTCCGATGCTTCTACAAGTTCCGCAGACACCTGTCTAATCCCTAGATTTGTAAATCTTACCGTTGGTGGAGTTGCAAAAATCAGGGATGCAAATACACCAGGAACCATCCCAATTCCAAAAAATGCAACGGCAGGGATTAAATAAACAAAAGCAGGCATTGTCTGCATAAAGTCTAATATTGGTTTGATAATCGCTTCTGCAACCTGACTTTTCGACATTAATATCCCAACAGGTACGCCTATGATAACTGACAACAAACTAGATATTAATACTAACGAGAACGTATCTATTAAATGTGTCCAATATCCTTGGTTTAGAATAAGCCATAAACCAACGATGGAAAAAGCTGCTAAACCAAATCGTTTTCCCGACAAGAAAAATGCGATAATCGCAACAATAATAATAATTACAACTGGTGGGACAGAATTTAACAGTCCAGCTGTCCATTCCATAAAGTTTCCAAAATGAGTTTTGATAGGATCAAATAAAAACGAAAAAGTATTTGTAATCTGTTTCGTAAACCATTCTGTTCCATCTGCAATTGGAATTTTAGGGATAATGGAAGAAATCACAGTATTAATCATTTCCATTCACTCCCCCTTCACTCGCAAGACCAGCTATAATTGCCCCTCGAACGAGGACTCCGACTAATCGTTTATCCTCCACCACTGCAATTGGGATGGGCGAATCGTATATCATGTTAAAGATATCGTTCATCGGTTTATCTTTATCCACCGATTGAATATCCGTTTTTAAAATCTCATTTAAATCACTGACTTCCTTATTCCTTGCTTCTAAAGCATCATCAGCTGTTACATATCCCTTTAGATGTCTATTATTATCGATTACTAAAATGCTAGAAATTCCTTCAGCCCTCATTCGCTCTAAAGCAACACGTGGACCATGTCTTTCAATATTAACTGTTTCCGGTCGTTTCATTACATGTTTTGCAGTTAGGACTTTAGAACGATCTACATCTTCGACAAACTTTTCGACATAATCATTTGCTGGATTAACGAGAATTTCTTCTGGAGTTCCAATTTGAACAATGGAACCGTCACGCATCAATGCAATTCGATCGCCAAGACGAAGTGCTTCATCTAAGTCATGTGTAATAAAAATAATTGTTTTTTTCATTTTTGCTTGTAATTCAATCAATTCATCTTGCATATCTTTTCTGATTAATGGGTCTAACGCTGAAAAAGCTTCGTCCATTAATAATACTTCTGGATCATTTGTTAAGGCACGTGCTAATCCAACCCGTTGTTGCATACCTCCAGATAGTTGGTCTGGATATTGATCGAGATAATCTCTTAGTCCCACTAGTTGTAATGCTTCTGTAGCTTTTTTACGTCGCTCTGTTTTATCCATTTTTTGAATTTCCAAACCAAACTCCGCATTTTCTAAAATGGTACGATGCGGAAACAATGCAAAACGTTGAAATACCATACTTAATTTTTCGCGTCGAACTTGTCGTAAAGCTTGTTTATCTAGATTGGATATATCTTTGCCATCAATGAAAATGTTTCCTTCAGTAGGTTCAATCAATCGATTAATAAGTCTGATGAGGGTAGACTTACCACTTCCTGATAAGCCCATAATTACGAAGAACTCACCTTGTTTTACGGAAAATGTAGCTTTATTAACTGCAACCGTACACCCTGTTTCATTTAATATTTCCTCTTTTGAATGTCCTTGTTCTAACCGTGATAACGCTTCTTTTGTATTCCTCCCAAATACTTTCGTTAAATTCTTTACTTCAATAACTGGCACACATCTTCACCTCTAACTAGATTTGACTAATTGTAGAGAACGATAAAAATGCCATTTTCGTAACATATCTATATATTGAAACGAAAAAATCATTATCTTATCTTACATTTTTACTCTCTTATTTATAGTCGCTTTAATAAACTTAACGTTTTTTTATTTTTATGACAAATGTGATAAGACGTGAAATAAACGTAGATACTAGTAATTAACACGATATCGAGTCTTTTTTCTATCCTTTCCTTAAAATTACTCGTTTATGCTTGTAATTCATTTGCTTTAATCGAAACTTTCCTTTTTGGAGGTTTCTTCCAGTGTTATAATCTTCAGATTCAATGTCATTTATAGAAACTGACGTGACCCAGGGTGTTCCTTCATCCATCTCATCATTTTTTTATTTCCCCCATACAACGGATTAGCGTAGGAACCTTCGAGTGTCGTTTGGCGCAACAAGTTAAAAAACGTTTGTGAACTGACACCTGGCATATCAATTTATCCTTTTTTCAAAAGCGATCAGTATCTCATCTTGTTGCTCTCCTTCAAGTTTGTCGAATGAGGTTTCTAACCGTTTCTGACTTTCCTTTTCCATCGTACGTAAGCCTTGAAGTGCGTCTTCAAAAAGGATAAAAAGAACCAAGAAGTTCACGGCGGCGGAGAAACAAGCATTCGTGCGAAATTCGCAGTGTCATTTTATCGGACTTTTTGGACATCCTCTTGAAGGAAAATTTCTCCACGATTTCGCACCAGGGATTCCTGGGATTATTTGTGCGCATTTGGACCTTGCTTTGATTGTTTCACATCCTTTTTTTCATACTCTCTCACAAATATGCCCTGCTAAAAAGCCCTTTCCATATATACATGTGCATTCGTTCCCCATGAATTGTTTAATTGTTTATCGATAAAATAAGGAACCCCTAATTCAATTGCACCTGATCCCTTATCTTCTTTTGGAAATATTCTTTCGGTTGCTGCACTCAATGTATTAAAAACCTCTTTCCGATCAAAAAAACATTCTTGCATCTTGAAGATTAGTCGTTTCCACTTTTTCCGAAGTTTCTGGTATTGTTTGAAACTGATTGGTTAGAAATCCACCAAGTATAGATCCCCAACAACTTCACCTGCAAGAATTCCTGTGTTTTTAATAAATCTTCTTCAACTCCGATCATATTGTTCGTTATTTTCCTTCGTCTTATCATCGGCTATACCTACTTACTCCTTTTTTATTCATTGTTAACAAGATAAAAATAAAATATTTAGTCTTTATTTTGTACTATTTTTCCAAAAGTATCACTAAAAAATAGACAAAGCAAAATAAATGCTTCGTCTATCTTTAAATATCAAATATTATATTTTTGATAAAAAATCATCTATTCTTTTTTCAAATTCAATCGTCTCTATTTCATAAGCCTTAATATGGCCAACATCGGGGACAAGCCATAACTCTTTATCGCCTCCAGCTGCTTCGTAAATTTCTTCACCCATCCAAGTAGGAACAAGATCATCTGCATCCCCATGAATAATAAATAATGGTAGTTTATTATTTTTAACTTGTTCAATAGCTGTAACTTCGCCAAAAAAGTATCCAGCACGAACCTTTGTAATTAAACTCGTAATATCAAGTAGTGGAAAAGAAGGTAATCCATAAAGGTGCTTTAATTGGTGTTTTAATTCTTCCTTCATTGTTGTATAACCACTGTCGGCGATAATTGCCTTCACCTGATCTGGCAATACTTCACCACTTGTCATCAATACTGCTGCTGCACCGGCGGAATTCCCATGTAAAACAATTTCCTCTACACCGTAATCAGTAATTAATTGATCGATCCAGCCAATTAGATCAAGACGATCATGCCAACCGTAGCCGTAATAATCTCCTTCACTTTCCCCATGTCCACGAGAGTCAGGCATTAGAATGTTATATCCCCGGTCATAATAAAATTTCGTATAATCTCCCATATCTGCCTTTTCTTTTCGAAATCCGTGAACTAAAATTACTGCCTTCTTACTTGAGGTCTCATTTTCAATATAATCTGCTTGTAAAATTAAATCATCGTATGCCTCTTGAGTTAAACGTACTGGCTCTTGTTCGCTATACCACTTTTTGGCAGTTGCTAATACACTCTCTTCATTTGTATCTGCATTGGCATTAACTGTTTCGGCTTCTCTATGCAGTTCTACTTCGGAACCACGCTTTACACTTTCACCGTAAAAATAATTTCCAATAAAAATTAATATCGTCACTAAAAAAGCAACAACACTTACCAATATTATTTTTAATCTTCTTTTCACTTTTCTCGCCCCTTTGGAAAGTGATCTTTTGTTTATCATATCATCAAATACTTCAGAAAAGAATATCATATTAAAATTTTGATACACTCAAACCATAACTAAGTGTAAGGTGAACCTCTTCTACTAAGTCTGAGAATTTGGTATGACATAGATACAGTTGTACTTCACACAATTGGAAGGGGACTGCGCCTTCATCTTTATTTGTTCAAAAAAAATAAACCCTGATATTCAGGGCTTTAGTTGAAAGGAGAGAGAAACATGGTCTTGAATTGGTATCCATGCCCCTACTCCTTGCTTCGTTACATTTTTAATTTTTATACTTTTAGTATTTCCTTTCAGTTCAATATAGACTTCTCCATAAGTGATTTTTCCTTTTTCATTGATCGCAGGACTGTACGCCTTTAAATATCCTGATTTTTTTACGGGGACATTATAAAAGTTCTCTAATTTTGTATTTTTCCCAAAAACTGTTGTAAAAGAAAGAGGCAAATTAGTCTTATCATTTGCAGTTTGTAAGATCATTTTTTTAATTACATCAGGATTATCAATTTTATTTGTTAATGCACCTTTTACTTCTTTTTGTTCTTGCTGAATATAACGAATTTCTTGTACGTCATCTCCATTTAAGTTGTCAATTTTATTCTCATTAATCGCTTGGTAATCCCAAATTACAGATGTATTTTCTGATTGATAATTTAATGGCCAGCGCCCTAAATAAACTTGTGCTCTATAGCCGATTGCAAGTGGAGACGGTTTTATTATTGATTCATTAAGTAGCTTGATCAACTCATGGTTATCAATTGGGATACTAATTTCATCCAGCAGTTCTTTCGTATCACTACTTGGCTCTATAATCTCCATATCCTCAGTCGTATTTGGAAAAGTATTTGCTTTTGATAATGAAATAACATTTTTCGGAAGGGTAAAAGACTCTATTTCTTTTTTCTGTTTTTTCTCTTCCGCCGAAATAGAAGATTCAAAAGAAAATATACTAAAACTGAATAAGAAACCAATCAACCAAAACATATAAAGCCAACGTGCATTCATCTATCTCACTCCTTTTCGGATAGTTTTTCTTGATAGATGAATTTTATACATTAATTGACGTTTCAAATACTTCGTGCAATTCGGTGACAATATTTCTTACATAGAGGTGTTCAATAAGTCCGGTAAAAATGACACTGCGAATTTCGCACGAATGCTTGTTTCTCTGCTCCTTGAATAAGGAAAGCACTTTTTCTACGTGCTAGAAGCGTTTCCTTGGAAAAGAAGATCACTTTTCCTGCGTGCCAGATCTTTGCTCATGTATCTAAATGCATACATTCCGCTGCTCGAAACTGCGCCGACTCGAACTTCTTGATCCTTTTTATCCTCCTTTTTGAACACGCACATAGTTTCTAGATTTCTTTTAATTTTTTCAACGCATCAATTAGTCGATTAATCTCTTCGAGTGTATTATACGGTGCAATACCTGCTCGTATCAATCCACCATGTTTTACATTTAGTTTTTTCACTAAAGTCATTGCATAAAAATCCCCATATTCTAAATGAAGAGCATAGTTTTGCGCAAGATAATGACAAACTAATTTAGCTTCCATATTTTCAATTTGAAAGGAAATCGTCGGCGTTTTTGGGACATCAGCCCCAGATTGATAAACTTTCACATGCTCAAGTTCTGCTAAGGATTTTCTTAAAAAATCTGCTAAATAATTCTCATAGGATTTCATCTTTTTATAAGCCGAGATGAGCTTTTCGCGAAGTAAATTACCATTCCCAATGTTTGCCATAAACCTGATTGCTTCTGTAACCCCAATTAAGCCTTCAAAATTTAACGTGCCGGTTTCTAATTTATTAGGGGCTTCTCTTGGAGCTGGTTTAAGTTTAAAAACATTTAACTCATTAAATACGTCTTTATCTATTGCAACAATGCCTACATGTGGGCCGAAAAACTTATAAGCGGAACAGAATAAAAAGTCAGCTCCTATCTCTTTAAAATTAATCGCAAAATGTGGAACAGCATGAACAGCATCTATCGCAACCAATGCACCGACTTCTTTTGCCCTTTGAATAACTTTTCTATAGTTATTGATTGTTCCAATTGCATTGGAAGCAAGCCCAATTGCAACTAATTTTGTTTCTTCATTAATTATTTTTGAAAGATTTGAAAGATCTAAAGTTTTGGTCTCACAATCTAACTCTAAAGTATTCACTGCAAGATTTTTGGTTCGAGCAGCTGTAACCCATGGATCAATATTGGCATGATGATCCATTTCAGTTACAACAATATTCCCATTACTTTGTTCCCAACTTTCACAAACAGCTCGTGATATCCTAAATGCAAGAGATGTCATGTTGGCTCCAAATGCAATGTTCTCTTTTTCAGTCCCTAACAACACCGCTGCATATTCTCTTGCTTCATCCACCAAGAAAGCCGTCTCCATTGCTGTTGGATAACTTCCTCCCAAGTTTGATACACCATTTTTCATATATGTTGCCATCGAATCGATAACAGATTTTGCAACTTGAGTTCCACCTGGTCCATCAAAAAAACCGACAAAATGATTTCTTTCGATTCGTTGTAATGCAGGGAATTCTTCACGGATTTGCTCTATTGGATACTGATCAATTTCCACATCCTTCTCCCCCTCATCAGTTTAAATAATTCTATCTAAAATATTACATGAACTGTATAAACTTTTCTACCTAAATATTTTCGCTTAGTTATCGATACTTAGCCGTTCCACAACTTCAATACTATTTTCAATTGATCGAATCATCGCGCAGTGTTTACGGGAAATTTTCAAGTTTCTCTGTAATTTCTTTTCGTTTAATTCCTTTCCTTTTAATTTAAAATGCAAAATAATTTTTTCAATTCGATTTGCTTTATCCCTGTTTCTTTCAACTTCTGCATCAATAGTAAAAGTTTCAAATTCTGTTTTTTGCTTTATCAATATACGCTTAAAAACTAAGCCACTGCACCCAGCTATAGACGACACAAGCAATTCATAAGGTCTGTATCCGTGTTCTTCATTACTAGCAATGGCAATGTTATCATACTGCAATGTACCTTCAACATAATTTTCTTTAAAATTAAAATGCATGTCTATCCCCCATTTCAAAATTTACCTACATTCATTATACGTGATACATTTCTTTTTTGTTGCTTCTATTCATCAAATTGTTAAAACTATCGATGGTTTTATATTGACTAAATAAAGTCCTCTATTTATAATTAATATAAATAAAAAATCATTATAAAAATCAATAATAGTTTGATGCAATGCATGTTATAGGTTTTCGATAATGATAATTATTCTCAATTACATGTGGAGGAATGAAAATGTCTACACAATCTAAAGCTGTAAGGAGCCCTAATTCTGTTTCAAATACAGCCAATAAAAACTTACTAAGTAATTTAGCAAAACATGGTGAACTAATCGCTTCCCTTACAAGTGGATTAATTATTTTAACTACTTGGTCATTAACAAATGTAATCCCTCATGCCCTTTGGGTTATTTTGCATATCGTTGCATTTGTTATTGGTGGTTTTGCACAAGGAAAAGAAGGTATTACAGATACGATTGAAAATAAGGAACTTAATGTTGAGTTACTTATGGTAATAGCCGCTATAGGTTCCGCTTCTATAGGATATTGGACAGAAGGGGCAATTTTAATCTTTATTTTTTCTCTTGCCGGTGCTCTTGAAACATATACGTTAGATAAAAGTAATCAAGAAATTTCCTCACTAATGGAATTACAACCGGAAGAGGCACGAATTATTCAAGACGGCATTGAAAAAATGATTCCTGTTTCTAAATTAA
>NZ_JAXHDD010000045.1:0-32000 GCF_037072025.1 Pseudogracilibacillus sp. SO30301A
TAAGTTAAAATGAAACGTTTTTTAGTAGTTGTTCAAGGTGTGATTAGTGCTAGCAAATATTTTTATGGTTTATCATTTGAATTTGCCCTGTTTTTACGATATTATTTTATAATGGAGATTAAGGATTGGGGGGTTACTCTTTATGAAAAGTCGTTTTGCAATTATATTAGCGGCAGGACAAGGAACTAGAATGAAATCCAAATTATATAAAGTACTTCATCCAATTTTAGGTCGTCCGATGATTCAATATGTTATTGAAGCGCTAAAGCCGACTAAAGTTGAAAAGTTAGTAACCGTTATAGGTCATGGCGCAGAGAAAGTTAAATCAGAAATAGGAAATGATAGTCAATTTGTATTACAGGAAGAACAACTTGGTACAGCCCACGCTGTTATGCAAGCTGAAAAGATATTAGAAAATAAATCCGGTACAACAATAGTAGTTTGTGGAGATACACCTTTAATAACGGCGGAAACTTTTGATAAATTGTTTGAATATCATGAACGTTCAGGAGCAAAAGCTACAGTCCTTACAACTAATATTACTGACCCTACCGGATACGGACGAGTAATCCGTGGCGAGTCAGGAGATGTGGAAAGGATTGTTGAGCATAAAGATGCAAGTGATGAAGAAAAAAAGGTCAAAGAGATAAATACAGGAACATATTGTTTTGATAATGAAGCTTTATTTTCCGCTTTAAAGAAAGTAAATAATGACAATGCTCAACAGGAATATTATTTACCAGATGTAATTGAAATTTTAAAATCACAAAATGAAAAAGTATCTGCATTTATCACGGAAGACGATAAAGAAACAATCGGGATAAATGATCGTATTGCTTTATCACATGCTGAAAATATAATGAAAATTCGGATAAATGAAATGCATCTTAAAAATGGCGTTACCATTATGGATCCAACTAATACATACATTGACCCTAATGTTACAATAGAACCAGATGTTGTAGTATATCCTGGTTCGATGTTAATGGGAGATACTCATATTGGAACGAATACCATTATTGGGCCGAACACTGAAATAGAAAATTGTACAATTGGTCAAGATACTGTTATTAAACAAAGTGTTTTGAAAGATAGTAACATAGGAAGAGAAGCTAATATTGGACCGTTTGCTCATATCCGTCCAGAGACTACAGTCGGAAATGAAGTAAGAATAGGGAATTTTGTTGAACTTAAAAAATCTGTCATTGGTGACAATACAAAAATACCACATTTAAGTTATATTGGTGATGCTAACCTTGGGAATGGTATCAATATTGGGTGTGGCACGATCACGGTCAACTATGACGGTAAAGAAAAACATGTAACAACTATTGAAGATAATGCATTTATAGGCTGTAACTCAAATTTAGTTGCGCCTGTTACAATAAAAAAAGGTTCTTACGTAGCGGCGGGATCAACGATTACAAATGATGTGCCTGTAGATTCTTTAGCTATTGCAAGATCCAGACAAACAAATAAAAAAGGCTATGCTGCTAAAATGAAAAAATAATTTTACTGGAGGGCTTCATTCATGTCATCAGGGTATAACGATAAATCTTTGCAATTATTTACGCTTAATTCTAATAAAAAATTGGCTGAGGCGATTGCAAAGCATATCGGTGTTCCTTTAGGGGAATGTAGTGTATCAAAGTTCAGTGACGGTGAAACGCAAATTAATATTGAGGAAAGTGTTCGTGGATGCGATGTTTATGTAATCCAGTCGTTGTCTGAACCTGTAAATGAGAATCTTATGGAACTATTGATTTTGACAGATGCATTAAAACGCGCATCTGCTAGAACAATAAATATTGTACTTCCTTATTACGGATATGCTAGACAAGACCGTAAAGCGCGCTCAAGAGAACCAATTACTGCGAAATTGGTCGCAAACTTATTAGAAACAACAGGTGCAGATCGTGTTTTAACATTGGATTTACATGCGCCGCAAATTCAAGGCTTTTTTGATGTACCAATTGATCATTTACAGGGAGTACCGATATTGTCAGAGTATATTAAGGAGAAAAACCTGGATGATATTGTTGTTGTATCACCTGATCATGGTGGAGTTATTCGAGCTAGAAGAATGGCAGATCGTTTGAAAGCCCCTATTGGTATAATTGATAAACGTCGCCCAAAACCAAATGTTGCAGAAGTGATGAATATTATTGGAGATATTGAAGGAAAAACAGCTATTATCATCGATGATATTATTGACACAGCAGGAACAATACAGCTAGCAGCAGACGCTTTGGTTGAAAAGGGAGCAAAAGCAGTTTATGCTTGTGCTACCCACCCCGTTCTCTCAGGACCTGCTATTGAACGAATGGAGAATTCGCGTATTGAGGAACTCGTTGTAACAAATACAATCGAACTACCTGAATACAAGAAAATCAACAAAATTACGCAATTATCAGTTGCTCCCCTCATTGGAGAAGCAATTGTTCGGATACATGAAAATAAATCAGTAAGTATTTTATTTGATTAAAATTATTAATTTGGAGGAAAAAGGAATGGCTATAAGTTTAAAGGCAAAAAATCGTGATAACTTTACTAGAGCAACAACTAATCAATTGAGAAGAGAAGGATTTGTCCCTGCTGTAGTATACGGGAAAGGCAAAGATACGAAAACAGTTAGTGTAGATAATGTCGAGTTAATGAAAACGGTTCGCGATGAAGGAAGAAACGCCATAATTTCATTGGATATCGAAAATGGTGATTCAGTTGATGTCATGTTACATGAGTATCAAACAGACCCTGTTAAAGGTGAAGTAATTCATGTCGATTTTTACGTAGTAGATATGAAAGAAGAAATGGATGTTGAGGTTGCCCTTCGTTTGGAAGGTGAAGCTGCTGGTACTAAAGATGGTGGAGTTTTACAACAGCCATTATACGAATTACAAGTTCGTGCAAAACCAAGAGATATTCCAGATGAAATTACTGCAGACGTGTCTAATTTAGGAATTGGTGATACTTTAGCTGTTAGCGACTTACCAGCTTCAGATAAATATGAATTTTTAGATGACCCAGAAACAACTGTTGCAGTTGTATTAGCGCCTGAAACTGAAGAAGAAACTAAGGAAGATGTTGATTTTAGTGCTGAGCCTGAATTAGTAGGTGCAGATGAGGAGAAAGAAAGCGAAGAAGAGTAATTTCTTTGGCAGATAAGAAAGTATAAAACTTTCCTACTGCAAAAGAGAAACTAAGGCTTTCGCCAAAGCTTGGCGATAAGCCAAGTTTTCTAAGGTTAATAATGTATGTAGTAACCCTCTTAATAAGAGAATTCTTGTTAGGAGGGCTTATTATATTACAGAAGATAGAGGGTAATAAAAATGAAATGTATAATTGGTTTAGGTAATCCAGGAAAAAAATATGAAAATACACGTCATAATATTGGGTTTATCGTGTTGGATGAATTAAGTCGACAGCATGCTTTTCGTTTTGATAAAAATAAATTTAAGTGCTTGTACCATATTGGTTTTATCCAAAATCAAAAGGTATTATTCATTAAACCACAGACATTTATGAATCTTTCCGGCGAGGGAGTAAGACCTTTACTGGACTACTACAATGTAGATTATGAAAATGCGCTTGTTATCTATGATGATTTAGACCTACCAACGGGTAAAATACGCTTGCGGGAAAAAGGTGGACATGGAGGCCATAATGGAATCAGATCGTTAATTGAACATTTAGGAACAAAGGAATTTAAAAGACTAAGAATAGGTATAGGAAGACCAGTAGACACCACGCCGATTGTTAATTATGTTCTTAAACCTTTTTCAAAACATGAAGAAAAAGAAGTATCATCTGCAATCGATGAATCAGTAAAAGCATGTGACATGTGGATGAATCAATCATTTACCGAAGTGATGAATGCATATAATAAATAAGTAATCTCTTCTTTCATAATGAATAAAATTACCTGATAAGGATAAACTTTAGTATGTATACTATCGTTTTGATATCAGGAGGTTGACAATTCATGTCTATTGTTTATAAATGTAGACATTGTGGGCATACAATAGGAAAAATAGAACAACAAATTGTAACTACATCGATGTTAGGCTGGGATCAATTAACCCCACAAGATAAGCAAAGAATGATACAATATAAAGAAAATGGAGATGTCCATATAATATCAATATGTGAGAATTGTGAGGATTCACTTGGACAACATCCTGATTACTATGAATTGGAGTATTTTCTACAATAGATAATAGCGCATGAAAGGCTTTGGTAGTGAACCAAAGCATTTTTGCGCTTTTTCTGCTGACTGTTACGATCAGCTTCATATAAAACAGGAATGCTAGATTATTTAAAAGGAAATAGGACATAATATGGGGGTTTTACGAATGAAGGAGATTTATCACTTTTTAAAAGATAAGGAAGATATACATTCAATTATTGATGGAATATCAAGCGGATTAAAAGAACAACTTGTTGCAGGCTTAACCGGAACTGCAAGAAGCTTATTCATTTCGACGATTAATCAAGCTCATAACAAGAAAACATTAATTATTACACACCAACTTATCCATGCACAAAATCTATATGACGATTTAATTGAATTTTCTAAAAACCCCAATATATTTTTATACCCAGTTAATGAATTAATTGCTTCGGAAATGGCAATTGCTAGTCCAGAACTTAAAGCTGAACGGATTAGATCACTAACTAATTGGCTTCAAGAAGATTCAGCTATTTTAATAGCACCGATTGCAGCATTAAAACGAATATTGCCTCCTGAAAGTTATTTGAAAAAGTATCAACTATCATTTACAGAGGCAGGGATTATACCTATTGATGAATATATTGCAACTTTAGTTGATATGGGGTATGAAAGAGTTGAAATGGTTACTGCTCCAGCTGAATTTAGTGTTCGCGGTGGAATCATTGATATTTATCCGGTAACAGAGCAGCACCCGATTCGAATTGAACTTTTTGATGACGAAATAGATTCTATACGTTACTTTGATGCTGATTCACAGCGGTCATTAGATCGTCTAACGGAAATATCAGTTGGGCCGGCAAAAGAATTGTTATTGTCGAAAGAAGATAAGTTAAAAGGCGCCGAACGTTTAGAGAAGTCTTTGGCTACTACATTGAAAAAAATGAAAGCATCAAAGGAAAAAGAGGCGATAATTCAGTCGGTTGAACATGATATCAGTCAATTAAAAGATGCAGAAGATTTTCAAGATATGTACAAATATAGTGAATTTTATTATGAAGATCTTAATAGTTTGTTAGATTATCTCCCGAATGATGGACTTATTATCTGCGATGAGATGAGCAGAATTCAAGAATCTGCGCAAAATTTAGATAAAGAAGAGTCGGAATTCATCCAATCTTTATTGGAACAATCTAAAGTATTACCAAACACGAAGTTTTCTTTTGATTGGAACCAATTAAGAGAGAAAATGACGAAGCAACGAATTTATATGTCCGTATTTTTAAGACACATCCCAAACACACAACCGGAGAATATCGTAAATTTATCTACTCGGGTGATGCAAGAGTTTCACGGACAAATGCCACTGTTTAAAAATGAACTAATGAGATGGAAGAAGGGCGATTATTCTATCGTAATTTTAACTGAAAATATTCGACGTGCTGAAAAAGTACAATCTATTCTGCATGATTACGGAATGGAAATCCCAATAAAAGAAAGCATTAAATTACCTGCAAATACACCGATGATTTCAGTTGGAAATATTAGTGCAGGAATGGAGTTGCCTTTACATCGACTTGCAATCATAACTGAAAATGAGTTATTTAAGAAAAAACAAAGTCGTCCCCGAAAAAGACAAGCAATTTCTAACGCTGAAAGAATAAAAAATTATCAGGAGTTAAAGATTGGGGACTATGTTGTTCATCGAAACCACGGCATAGGAAAGTTTATAGGTGTTGAAACATTACAAGTAAATAACTTGCATAAAGATTATATGCTCATAAAGTATTCTGGCGATGACAAACTTTATGTTCCAATTGATCAGATTGACCTTGTGCAAAAATATGTTGGCTCAGAAGGGAAAGAACCTAGGCTTTATAAATTGGGTGGAACGGAATGGGCGAAAGTAAAAAGGAAAGTTCAATCGACAGTTGAAGATATAGCAGATGATTTAATTAAATTATATGCAGAAAGACAAGCACAAAAAGGATATGCATTTGAAAAGGACACGGAATTACAACAAGAGTTTGAACATGCTTTTCAATACCAGGAAACGGAAGATCAAATTAGATGTGTAGAAGAAATAAAAAAAGATATGGAAGCTTCAAGACCAATGGATAGGCTTCTATGTGGAGATGTAGGTTACGGGAAAACGGAAGTTGCTATCCGTGCTATTTTTAAAGCAGTTATCGAAGGAAAACAAGCGGCCGTTTTAGTTCCAACAACTATCCTTGCCCAACAACATTTTCAAACAATGCAAGAAAGATTTCAAGACTTTGCAATTAATATAGGTTTACTTAGTCGTTTTCGAACTAGAAAACAACAAAACGAGACATTAAAAGGTCTAAAAAATGGTACAATCGATGTTATTATTGGGACACATCGATTACTTTCAAACGACGTTGTCTACAAAGATTTAGGTTTATTGGTTGTCGATGAAGAGCAGCGTTTTGGTGTGAAACATAAAGAAAAAATTAAACAAATCAAAACGAATGTGGATGTCTTGACATTAACGGCAACCCCAATTCCACGGACATTGCATATGTCGATGTTAGGAATTCGTGATTTATCTGTTATTGAAACACCACCGGAAAACAGATTTCCTGTTCAAACATATGTAATAGAACATAATTTAGCTTTCATTAGAGAAGCAATTGAGCGAGAAATCGCCAGAGGAGGACAAGTGTTTCTACTATTTAATCGGGTTGATAATATTGAAAAAGTTGCCCGTGAAATTGACCAGTTAGTTGAAACGGCAAAAATTTCTGTTGCTCATGGTCAAATGAACGAAACAGAACTTGAAAATGTTATGTTCGGCTTCTTGGAAGGAGAAAGTGATGTTTTAGTTAGTACGACAATTATTGAAACAGGTGTTGATATTCCAAACGTAAATACGTTAATTGTGTATGATGCTGATCGAATGGGATTAAGTCAATTGTATCAATTACGAGGCCGAGTTGGTAGGTCAAATCGAGTTGCTTACGCCTATTTTACGTACCGAAAAGATAAGGTTCTCTCAGAAGTTGCAGAAAAGCGTCTCCAAGCAATTAAAGAATTTACTGAATTGGGTTCAGGTTTTAAAATTGCCATGCGTGATTTATCGATTCGTGGGGCAGGGAACTTACTCGGAGCGCAGCAGCATGGATTTATCGATTCGGTTGGATTTGATTTGTATTCACAAATGTTAAAAGAAGCAATCGACTCACGTAAAACTGGAAAGCAAGTCGAAGCGGTTAAACCATTTAATCCCGAGTTGAACTTAACGGTAGATGCTTATATTCCCGAGGCTTATATTGAAGATGAGAAACAAAAGATTGATATGTATAAACGGTTCCATAGTTTTGAATCGATGGAACAAATTGATGATTTAAAAGAAGAAATAGTGGATCGATTTGGTGATTATCCGGATGAGGTAGAAAAATTATTTCTCATCTCTTATTTGAAAATGGTCTCGAAAATACAACGGATAGAATCAATAACAGAGAAGGGTAAAAGAACAGAATTGATCGTTGAGGAAGAAAGAAGTCAACAAATTGATGGCTCTAAGCTCTTCCAGTTAGCGAATGACTTTGGCAGAAATGTGCAATTAGGTACAGTAGGTAATCAGTTAAAGATTATTTTTAAATGGAAAAATGAATCCGTAAAAGAAAGATACGAGCAAATTGGAACTTTTATTGAAAAATTAAAGGACGTATTCCAGGATGATGTTGGTGAAAAGAGTAACAAATCCTTGGAGGCTAAGGAAGGATAAAAGTGAAACCGAAGTTGTTAATAAATGGACAGTGGATAAAATAACAAAAAATATGTAAGAAATGTATAGTTCCTTAATGTTGATTCATACTAAAAGCAACACTGGTGTTATTTACACTATATGAAAAGAAGTACTAAATTAAGTTTTTAATTACTTATTAGTTCTTTTGCTAGTGGCAAATACAACATACAGAATGTGAGGTTTGTAAAAGTATGAAAGCAACAGGAATAGTTCGACGTATCGATGATCTTGGAAGGGTTGTAATTCCAAAAGAAATTAGACGTACATTACGTATTAGAGAAGGGGATCCATTAGAAATATTTGTTGCAAGAGAGGGTGAAGTTATTTTAAAGAAATATTCACCGATTAATGAACTGGGACATTTTGCTTTAGAATATGCGGATGCACTATACGATTCCATGCACTACCCAGTGTTAATTTGTGACAGAGATGAAATAATTGCTGTCAGTGGAGATTCAAAAAAAGACTACTTAAATAAAAGTATTGGTGCAGACATCGAAGAGGCAATCGAAAAGCGTTCTAATCATTTAGAAACAGAAAAAAGTACTGTGGAAATAGTACGTGGGAATGACGAAGATGTTGACTCATATGCGCTAAGCACGATAATCGCAAATGGCGACCCAATTGGTTCTGTTATTATACTTTCCAAAAATGGTGAGACTTTGACGGATGTGCAACAAAAAGTTGCAGAAACTGCAGCTAATTTTCTTGGAAAACAGATGGAGTAACTAAAAAAATTATTAAAAACAAGGTGAACGTTTACCTTGTTTATTTTTTTGACTTGAAAACATTAATCCAAGATCACTATGTTATAATGGAAGTTGCTTATTAAATCAAGTTTTATCTAATAAAATAAGCTAAAAAGATTAATGTGTTTTGCAGTAACGACTTACATGATAGAAGTATATTGTGCAGTAGTGAAAGTTTAAAAACTAGTAACAACTTTGTTGATTTCCGCCTCCGGGCAGTTCGCGCATCCTTAGGCACGGCTTCAGCCCTCCTCGGAAGAAAACCGCTTCCTGCGGGGTCTTTAGACACGTGCTTTTCCCGCAGGAGTCGACTGCCCTCCGGCTCCAATCAACCATTATAATAGTAGTATCAAACGGTGCAGAGTTGTTACTATGCACATCACAGCGAAGGAAATACACGGAGACTCCTACGGGAGGAAAGGCCTCGGTGACACTACGCAGGAGCGAAGCGACGAGGAGGCTCATCAGCGCTCCTGGAAAGCGGAGTGTATTTCCGCAGCGGTATTTACATCGCAACTTTGTTTGATATTTACAAAGAAAATTACTCAGTTACTGCACAGTTTATGGAAGCTGCTATAAGAAGCAAAAATTTTATGGTACGGTACGTAAGATTTATAAAACGTTTAATTAGATCAGGTAGGATATTAATGGAGACAATGACAAACAAGGTAGTAAAGGGTGCTGTGGTTTTAACAGTTGCAGGCTTAATTAGTAAAGTGTTAAGTGCCTTGTACCGAATACCCCTACAAAATTTAACTGGAGATTTAGGTTTTTATATTTATCAACAGGTTTACCCTATTATTGGAACTGTCATCATTCTAACTCTTTACGGTTTTCCTGTTGCTATTTCCAGATTGACAGCGGAATCCATACAGGAAAATAAGCCGATGACATTTACACATTTTTATTTTCCGTTGTTTATAATCTTATGGGTTATTAATTTATTCTTTTTTACTTTCGTTTATTTCGCTTCACCGATTATTGCTGATATGATAGGGGATAAGCAACTGGAAAAAGCATTTCAGTTGGCGGCATTTTTATTTTTACTTATCCCTTTTCTAGCTTTAATGCGTGGAGTACTTCAAGGTCATGAAGAAATGAAGCAAACAGCTTATTCGCAAGTTATCGAACAAGTTTTTCGTGTAACCATAATCGTCACTGTAGCTTATTTTATTTTTACGGGAAGACTGGAATTATATCGAATTGGTGAAGCGGGTGTCCTTGCTACGATGCTGGGGATGATCGTTGCAATCCTATATTTAAGTATAATCTATTGGAAAAGATATAAAAGAAAAGAAGTAATGAAAGATGTTCTTATTCCGTGGCGTTATTATTTTTATGTATGTTTGTCTATCGGTTTTGTTGCATCATTAAACCATATGATTCTACTGCTTATCCAATTTGCAGATGTACTAACTTTAGTTCCAAATTTGGTAGAATACGGATTATCGCCGGTTCAAGCGATGGAGACGAAAGGAATATTCGATCGTGCACAACCACTTATCCAATTCGGTATCGTTTTTGGCTCGTCGTTTGCGTTAGCTCTAGTTCCTGCAGTAGTTCGGGAAAAAGATAAACAAAGAGAAAAACATATGTATCCTTTCATTCAAGAGGCGATCGCTGTTAGTTTATATATTGCATTTGGAGCCACAGTAGGTTTAATTATTTTATTACCTGAAACAAATATTTTATTGTTTACGAATACAGATGGGACAAGAAGTATACAGATAATGGTACTCTCTATATTGCTTACGTCCATTACAATCACTGCGTGTGCAGTTTTACAAGGTATAAATCATATTAAGCAACCGATCATCTGGATTGCTCTTGCATTTTTTATAAAATTGGTTCTAAATGAATTACTCGTTCCCGTATGGGGTATTGAAGGAAGTGCAATAGCTACAGTCATCAGTTTAGTTTTACTATGTTTATTGATTCTCTCTACGCTTCATAAGAAACTCCCCGGAGTTTCGCTATTTAAACTTGTGAAATGGAAAGCATTCTTTATTGCTAATAGTGGAATGACCGTTTATTTACTTTTAGTCAAATTCTTATTTACTACGATGGGGGAATTATCGCGGTTGCAAATGGCTTTTTACGTCTTATTTCTTGTTTGTTCAGGTGCTTTCATCTATTTATTAATTTTATTAAGATATCAAGCTTTTACAAAAAATCAGTTACAAGCACTCCCTTTCTCAAGTAAAATAATGCAGCTTGAACGATTCGTGGGGAGGAAATTAGATCGTTAACAAACCGCTTGGAGGTCAGAAATGGGTAAACATATTAAAGTTGTTGGTTTAGGTGCCGGAGACATTGAACAGCTACCACTAGGGATATATCGAACATTATTAACTAGTAATTTGCCGATATTTACAAGAACAGTAGATCATCCTGTCATCAAAACTTTGCAAGAAGAAGGAGTAGGGTTTTATGGCTTCGATGCGTACTATGAAGAATCGGATGACTTTCAGACAGTCTATGAAACAATTGTTCAAAAGTTATTAGACGAAACGAAACATCAGTCAATTATTTATACGGTACCAGGGCATCCGATGCTTGCGGAAAAAACGGTACAGCTCTTACTTTCTGAAAAAGATGTAGAAGTGAAAATAGAAGGTGGACAAAGTTTTCTTGATGATCTATTTACTGCTTTGAAGATTGACCCAATTGATGGCTTTCAGTTCGTTGATGCAACAGCTTTTCAAAGAGATGAATTAAATTACAAGCAGCACCTGATTTTTTGCCAAGTATATGACAGATTTATTGCATCCGAAGTAAAGCTTGTGCTTTTAGAAGACGTAAAGCCTGAGCATGAAGTAGTAGTTATAGAAGCTGTAGGAACAAAACAAGAAAAAATACAAAAATATCCTGTAAAAGAATTAGATCGTACGGTAACCTTGAGTAATTTAACTACTGTTTATGTTCCACCAAGTTCTGAAGAACAATTACGACATCAGTTTTCTACATTACGCAATGTAATTCGTACTCTTAGGGGGTCAAATGGTTGTCCTTGGGATAAAAAGCAGACACATGAAACATTAAGACAATATGTTATAGAAGAAGTGTATGAATTAATTGATGCGATTAATCGCGAAGACGATGAGGGAATTGTCGAGGAATTAGGAGATGTACTGCTACAAGTAATGTTACATAGTCAAATCGGAGAAGATAATGGATATTTTTCCATTGATGATGTAATTAAAAGCATAACGGAGAAAATGATTCATCGCCATCCACATGTATTTGGTACTGGCTCTACTCATAAAAGTTGGGAA
Organism: Pseudogracilibacillus sp. SO30301A; assembly: GCF_037072025.1. Lineage (NCBI taxonomy): Bacteria > Bacillati > Bacillota > Bacilli > Caryophanales > Bacillaceae > Pseudogracilibacillus > Pseudogracilibacillus sp. SO30301A. The sequence goes on from NZ_JAXHDD010000045.1 coordinate 11,965, forward strand.
GAATTAAAGAGCGAAGAAAAACAGGAACGAAGTGGAGAATTTTTATTAGACTCTGTTGTGCGCCATGCTCCTTCACTTGAAGTTGCTTATCAGCTGCAAAAAAAAGCAGCACGTGTAGGATTTGATTGGTCAAATGTAGAAGATGTATGGGAGAAGTTATTTGAAGAAGTCGAGGAGTTTAAACAAGCACAAAAAGAGGATAATCACAGTGAAATGGAGAAAGAGTTAGGTGACGTTTTATTTGTAATGGCAAATTTGAGTAGATTTTATAAAATAAATCCAGAAATAGCTTTAGGAAGAACAAACGAGAAGTTTATTTTTAGATTTAATGAAATTGAAAAAGAAGTAAAATTAGCTGGAAAGTCATTGGAGCAAATGTCGTTGGCTGATCTTGATCAGCTTTGGAATGAAGCGAAGAAAAAGGAGTGATTATATGCGCTTAGATAAGTTTTTAAAAGTTTCACGTTTAATTAAACGTCGTCCGTTGGCTAAGCAAATTGCTGAACAAAATAGGATTAAAGTAAATGGTCAGATTGCAAAACCTTCCGTTAACGTAGAAACTGGGGATGAAATTGAAATAACTTTTGGTCAAACAGTTGTAACAGTAAAGGTAACATCCGTTAAAGATCATGTTAGAAAGGAAGAAGCGACAACTCTTTATGAAGTAATAAAGGAAGAGAAAATTAATCGTGACGAATAGTTCTAACCTTGTCCTTTCCTTCATAGATTTTAGTAAGGAAGGTGACGAAGATGAATTATTATGAGCGTGTCGAAAATATAACAGTTCAAAAAGAACATCGTGTGAGCATTAACAACCGAAAAGAGCTTGAAATCAAAGGTGTAAAAGAAATTGACAGTTTTGACAACGAAGAATTTTTATTAGAAACAAATATGGGTTATTTAATTGTTCGTGGTCAAAATTTACAACTTAAAAATTTAAATGTCGAAGAAGGGATTGTTCAGATTCAAGGAAAAGTGTACGAGCTTACTTATGTAGATGAACAACAGCAGGAGAAAGCTAAAGGACTGTTTAGCAGGCTGTTTAGATGACGTTAAGCACCCAGTTAATAACGATGCTCTCTATGGTTGTGAGTGGGATTTATTTGGGGTTTGCAACAGAAACTTATCGGAGAATCTCTGTCATATGGAATAGTAAAAAAATGGTAACATTTATTATAGAAATTTTATATTGGATTATTCAAACATTGATACTTTTTTTCGTTCTATTCCAAGTGAATGACGGGGAGTTACGCGTATATATATTCTTAGCCTGTTTACTAGGGTTTAGCATATATGTCGTTATGTTTAAAACAATTTATATACGGGTTTTAGAATGGATTATTAAGGTTCTAGTCGCGATAACTTTGGGAATTATTAACATTATCAATACGCTTGTAATACGTCCGGTCAAATGGATTATTGAAGTTCTTCTTCGAATTGTCTATTTTATTGGTAATTTGTTGTATCGTATTCTCCGATTTATATTAAAAATATTGCTATCCCCATTTCGAATGCTTTTTTCCTACATTAGAAAGCTTATTCCTGAAAAAATTTGGAATAATGCTACCAAATTGGTTGCGTTTTGTAGTACAATAATATATAAAATAAAAAAATGGCTAAAAGAGGTTGTTCAAAAAGTTCGGTAAAGGTGATGTGAGGTACTTTGGCATCCACTTTTATCCCTTTTTTGAACTTGTTCTAAAAGGTAATTAATAAAAGGAGGTAAACCATTCATTGACTAGACCAAATAAAACTGTAGCAAGAATTAAATCTGAATATATGAACAAATACAATGCAGAATTAGAAAGAAAACGTCGTCGAAAGAAAAAGTTGATTCAGCGGCTAGTATTTGCGAGCGTGGTCATTGTTGTTACCTTGGGGTTTTTATTAAGTTACCATATAAAACAGCGATCACTTTATGCTGAAAAACAAGAACATTATAGTGAGCTAATTGAGCAGAAATCTGTTCTTGAAAAGGAAGAGAAGAATTTATTAGAAGAAATTGACTTGCTTAATGATGAAGAATACATATTAGACATTGCTAGAACAAATTACTTTTTGTCTAAGGAGGGCGAATTAATTTTTCAGTTACCTGAGGAAGAGGAGCGCTCTTATTGACATATTTTTGTTGAATCCGTATACTGGAATAAGGAAAGCTTTAAAAAAATTCAAGGAGGAGCATTTTTTTTATGTCGATTGAAGTAGGCAGCAAATTGCAAGGGAAGGTTACTGGAATCACACATTTTGGTGCTTTCGTAGAGTTAGAGAAAGGGACAACGGGACTTGTTCACATTAGTGAAGTTGCGGATAATTATGTTAAGGATATTAATGAACATTTAACTGTTGGCGATGAAATTAAAGTAAAAGTAATAAATGTGGAAAAAGATGGTAAAATCGGTTTATCAATTAAAAAAGCAAAAGATAGACCAGTACGCCAAAGGCACTCTCGAGAGCGTACAGAAAATTTTGAGTCAAAAATTAATCGTTTTCTAAAAGATTCTGAGGACCGTTTAGCCTCTTTAAAGAAGCACACGGAATCCAGACGTGGAGGTAGAGGTGCTAAGAGAGGTTAGCAAATTGCTGTCTAGAGTTGAATGCTCTGTTGATTAAATAATAAATATAAAAAGCAGATATCGCATAATGGTGATATCTGCTTTTTTGTATTGCTGTCGTACGTCACAACAAAAGGCGCCGCTACTATGCAAAATCCATAAACCGTGACATAAGGCACTGCTTATTAATAAATCGATACGGATCGACTCGACATCATGGAAAAAGACTCGCCGTTTTCCATGACTCTTACCGAAAACGGTCACGATTAATAACGAAACATTCCCGTTTTCCATAACTCTAACCCAAAACGGTCACGATTAACATCGAAACATTCCCGTTTTCCATGACTCTAACCCAAAATGGTCACGATTAATAACGAAACATGCCCGTTTTCCAAGACTCTAACCGAAAACGGTCACGATTAATAACGAAACATTCCCGTTTTCCATAACTCTAACCGAAAACGGTCACGATTAATACCGAAACATTCCCGTTTTCCATGACTCTAACCGAAAACGGTCACGATTAACATCGAAACATTCCCGTTTTCCATAACTCTAACCCAAAACGGTCACGATTAATATCGAAACATACCCGTTTTCCATGACTCTAACCCAAAACGGTCACGATTAATACCGAAACATGCCCGTTTTCCATAACTCTAACCCAAAACGGTCACGATTAACATCGAAACATTCCCGTTTTCCATGACTCTAACCGAAAACGGTCACGATTAATACCGAAACATTCCCGTTTTCCATGTCTCTAACCCAAAATGGTCACGATTAATATCGAAACATACCCGTCTTGCGGATCGACTCGACATCTTAGATCTGGACGCTGCATGTTGTTCATCGACTCACATTCCGGAGCGGAGGTAGAGTCACTTTTCCCCAACGGTAATAAATCGTTATGTCGCAGTTTACTTCAACTACGATGTCTAAAAACACCTAGACTTAAAAGTAGCGTTTTATTTTAAAAAACAAAAAATCTGCTACAGGATTGCGAGCAGATTTTCTTAAATTTAGTATAGCGGCGGAGGGAATTGAACCCCCAACCTTACGGGTATGAACCGTACGCTCTCGCCAGTTGAGCTACACCGCCATCGTTATAAAAGCAAATTTGACTTATCAACAAATCTATATGATCAAGCATAAATTGCCAACAAAAAATATAATACACGATAATAGATTTTTAGTCAACAAATCGATATTTCATGACATATCTTTTAATAATCCAATCTTTTAGTCACTTAATCTAGTGTTTTTATATGGCGTGATCTCATTTATTATTGATAACTTGTAAAACGACGCTTCTTCTCGTAGTAATCAGTCGAAGGAAAGTTAGAATGTGAATTAAATTTTGACAAAAAAAGGAGTGATAATATGATTTAATTATTATCACGACTATTATTGGGGAGGAGAAAGATTGTGAGTCAAGCTATAAAAGTAGAAAGTGTATTGGAAAAGAAACACAGCAATTGGAAAAGAAAGATCTCCACTTCTCTTAAGGAAATATTTATTGAAAAGAAGCTATTACTTTTTTTAGTTGGCCTATTATTAGGACGAGCTGTTATTTTATATAATATTTCACCATTCGCCATTGCATTTTTGGCAACAGCATGGGCGGTTTATCAGAGAAGAATGTTTGTAGTAGTTGCATTTGTTCTATTTGGAGCGTGGACCTACTCACTTGAACACGCTGTTTTTATAACAATTTCTACCGTAGTGTTTACGATCTTTGTCCAATTTTTAAAAGACAGGAATAACATGCGTGTATTGATGTTGTTCATCTTCTTATCTACTTCGCTAACACGATTGTTTTTATATTCTTTACCAAGTCAAATAACAGTGTATGAATTTGCTCATTTACTTGTAGAAGGGATACTAGGAATCGTTCTCTTTTTAATCTTTATGCAGAGCCTGCCATTATTAGCACTAAAAAGATACCAACCTGCATTAAAAAACGAAGAGTTAATTTGTATTATTATCTTGTTAGCCTCTATCTTAACTGGTTTCATCGGTTGGGAAATATCCGCTGTTTCATTAGAACATGTCTTTTCTCGATACATTGTACTTATTTTAGCATTTATGGGTGGAGCTGCAATCGGTTCGACAGTTGGCGTTGTTGCTGGTTTAATATTGTCTTTGGCAAATGTAGCTAACCTTTACCAAATGAGTATGTTAGCTTTTTCAGGTCTTTTGGGAGGGCTTTTACATGAAGGTAAAAAACACGGGGTTAGTGTAGGGTTATTAGTTGGGACATTTTTAGTTGGTATATACGGAGAAATGCAAACGTTAACATCTACAATGCTTGAGTCTATTATTGCCATTTTACTTTTTTACCTCACATCAAACACTCTATTAAAGCAGTTATCTAAATATATTCCCGGAACGACGGAATATTCATTTGAAGAACGAAAATACCTCCAAAAAATTAGAGATGTCACAGCTCAGCGTGTCGAACAATTTTCCGCAGTGTTTGAAGCATTGTCAAAAAGTTTTATTCAGTCTTCTGAAAAAACAAATGATCAAGAGCGGATCGATGAAACAGATTATTTTTTAAGCCTCGTTACAGAAAAAACATGTCAAATGTGCTTTATGAAGAAAAGGTGCTGGCAAAATAAATTTGATGATACATATAGTTTGATGGAAGACATGAAAAATGATTTAGTACTCCAAAGTGAAATACAAGCTATAAATTTGAAAAAATTTGAAAATCATTGTGTAAAGTCTAAACAAGTAATCGACACAATGGAAAAAGAAATATCTTTATTAAAAATAAATAAGAAACTTAAGAAGCAGGTGATGGAAAGTAAAAAAATTGTTGCCGATCAGTTAAAAGGTGTTTCTGATGTGATGGATAACTTTGCAAAAGAAATTGTAAAAGAAAGACAAAGACATGAAAAACAAGAGATTCAAATCATTAGAGCGTTAAAACAAATGGATATTCATCTGGAAAAAATTGATATATATCGTCTGGAAAAAGGAAGTATTGATATTGAAATGTCGATTATTTTTAAGGATTATCACGGAGAAGGATCAAAACTAATCGCTCCGGTACTAACAGATATTCTCCAAGAAACGATCATTGTTATGGAAGAAGAAATTTCGCCATTTCCTAATGGTATCAGTTTCTTAACGTTCGGATCAGCGAAGCAATATGTTGTCGAAACAGGTGTAGCAGTGGCTGCAAAGGGAGGAGGATTAATCTCAGGGGACTCGTTTACTACAATGGAACTTGGTAAAGGAAAGTATGCACTTGCGATTAGTGACGGAATGGGAAATGGATTACGTGCTCGTGAAGAAAGCATGGAAACGTTGCGATTATTGGAACAAATTTTACAGACGGGAATATCAGAACAGGTCGCAATAAAATCGATTAATTCTATTCTAGCCTTACGAACGACAGATGAAATATTTGCAACGCTTGACCTTGCGATTATTAATCTTCATAATGCTGTTTTACAATTTTTAAAAATTGGATCATCACCAAGTTTTATCAAAAGAGGGGATGAAATCATTCAACTGGAGGCGAATAATTTACCAATCGGGATTATTGAACATGTTGAGTTAGAGACTTTAAGTGAACCATTAAAATCAGAGGACATTTTAATCATGATGAGTGACGGTATATTTGATGGACCGAAGCAAATTAAAAATAATGATCTTTGGTTAAAGAGAAAAATTTTGAATATGAAAACAGATGAACCACAGGAAATTGCAGATTTATTACTTGAAGAAGTTATTCGTGGGGAGCAGGGGGTCATTCGGGATGATATGACGGTAGTAGTAGCGAAGATTAAAAAACATAAACCGAAATGGGCGACAATTCCTGTTACCCATGGAGAAGCTAAATAAAGTTCATTTCCCTCCTTGAATAGATAGATGTATAGATCACTTTTCAATTGGTCAAAATAGTAGGTAAATATAATGAAATGTGAAATATATGTTTCATAGACATTCAAGGAGGTAGATGAATTTGAGCAAAGGGACATTAAGGCAAATTCTATTACTAACAGATGGCTGTTCTAATAGTGGAGAAAGTCCCGTAAACAGTGCTGCGGTTGCCTTTAAAAGTGGAATAACAGTGAATGTTATCGGTATTCTGGATGATTATCAAAATGAAACGGATAGTGGTTTTACAGAAGTAGAAGAAATTGCTCGGGCTGGTGGAGGGATAAGTCAAATTGTTTATAAAGAGGATTTATCTCACACGGTACAAGCTGTTACGAGACAAGCAATGTCTCAGACTTTACAAGGATTTGTCAATAAGGAGCTTTCTAATATTCTCGGTAAAGAACAATCATTAGAGGAAATCGAGCCTGAAAAACGTGGAGAAGTGATGGAGATGGTCGAGGATCTTGGGGAAACATGTAATTTAGAAGTTCTTATTTTAGTAGATACGAGTGCGAGCATGCATGATAAATTACTTACAGTACAAGAAGCATTAATAGACTTATCAATCAATTTACATGCCAGAACAGGCGATAACATATTTTCAATTTACCAGTTTCCAAGTAAGCGAAAAAATACGGAAGTTGTACACGAGTGGTCGCCAAAACTTGAATCAATTTCTGTTATATTCCCTAAGCTAGTAACCGGTGGAGTAACCCCAACCGGTCCTGCGATACGAGATGCTATGTACCAGTTTGGAAAAATGGAGCTGAGAGGAAGTCTCTATTATGGCAAAAAATTTACAGAAGAAGGATAGTTTCTTTATTAGACAGGGAACAGTAATTGAAGGGAAATGGAATAAGAAAAAGTATATTGTGGAAAGAAAAATTGGCGCTGGTATGATTGGAACAGTTTACCTATGTAGAATGAGACAAAGATTAGTTGCATTAAAGATTAGTGAACAATCTAGTTCAATGACTGCTGAGGTGAATGTATTAAAGTCTCTAAACAAGGTTCAAGATAACCGTCTTGGACCTTTTTTATTAGATGTTGATGATTGGGAATCTGATCATGACCAGATGTATTCTTTTTATGTTATGGAATATATTAAAGGAGTAAGTATTGAAAAATTTGTGAAACAAAATGGATATGAATGGATCGGCGTATTTCTCATTCAAATGTTAGAACAACTGGAAAAGTTGCATCATGCTGGGTGGGTCTTTGGAGATTTGAAAAATGACAATATTTTAATCGAAGGTACTTCACCAATCGTACGATTTATCGACGTTGGTGGGACGACAAAAATAGGTAGATCCGTTAAAGAATACTCAGAATTTTATGATCGGGCGTATTGGCATTTAGGTACAAGAGAAGCAAAACCAAGTTATGATCTTTTTGCTGTTGTAATGGTCATATTAGCTATCTTTTATCCTGCTAAATTTAAAAGAAGTAAAGACTCTAAACGACTGTTACTGCACAAATTACATTCCATTTCTGAATTGAAATTGTACAATCAAAGTTTACAAAAAGCACTCTTAGGGAAGTACGTATCCGCAAGGGAAATGAAAGATGAGATCATGCATGTATTCGTTAAGCGGCAATTAAAAGATAAGAAAAAACATAAAAATTCATTGACCTACCTTGTTGAAGCGATTTATATTTCAATGTTATCGGGGATTTATTATGTTGTCTCCCAATTTATTTTTTAAGCAGATAAGAAAGTATAAAACTTTCCTACTGCATAAGTGCAACTAAGGCTTTCGCCAAGGCTTGGCTAAGCCTTAGTTTTCTAACAATGAACATACATTTTGACGGCGGTTTGACATCTTTAATTTAGTTAAATAAAAAAATGGTGCTTATGGGTGACAAGCCACAGCAAAAATCGTTATAATACAGGTAGAAATGAAAAGTTGGGATTGAACATGAAAATAAAGGTAGTAGATTTTATTTGCGACCATCAACTCATGGAAAAAAATAAGACTATTCTTATCGGAGTTTCAGGTGGACCTGACTCGATGGCTCTCCTTCATTTGTTATACACAATGAGAGAGGATTGGAACTTAAACGTTCATGTTGTTACAGTGGATCATCAATTGCGACCAGGAGATTCCGAAGCAGATGTTTATTATGTGAAGGAGATCTGCGAGAAATGGGACATTCCATTTATCTCATCCGTTGTTGACGTTACGACATATAAAAAGAAATTTAAGGTAAGCACACAAGTTGCTGCCCGAAAACTGCGTTATGACGTTTTTAGAGAAAAAATGAATCAATTTCAAGCCGATTATCTTGCTCTAGGGCATCATGGTGATGACCAAATAGAAACGTTAATTATGTCATTTGCCAGAACGACAAATTTACATGGCTTAACGGGAATACCTGTGACTAGGGATTTTTCAAAAGGTAAAATTATTCGTCCATTACTTTGTGTGACAAAAAAAGAAATTGAAAACTATTGTAAGAAAAATGATATTCACCCACGAATAGATTCCACTAATCACGATTCATATTATACTCGTAACGATATTCGGAAATCTATTGTGCCAAAACTAAAAGAAAGAAACAGCAACTTGCATACAACAATGCAACTATTAAGTGAGTCATTACAAGAAGATGAGCAATATTTAATTTCCGAAGCAAAAAAGGTTGTTGAAAAAGTTATTACATTTAACGAAAATAGTAAAAAGGCAAGCCTATGGATCTCCACTTTTAAAAGCTATCCATTACCTTTACAAAGACGGGCATTTCGATTAACATTAGACTATCTGTATGCTGACGGGATGCCGGATCAGTTAACACATATGCATGAATCCATCTTTTTATCATTAATAAATGAAGAAAAGAACAATAAGGTTGTACATTTCCCAAAGCAACTTTTTATAGAAAGGTCTTATGATAATTTATTTTTTTACTTTAAGGAAGAAAAAAGTACGAGTAAGGAATTTTATCGGGAGATTAGTGAAATTCCTGCCCGAATATCATTACCAAATGGGGCAATAGTAGCTATAACTTATGTTGATAAATTTTTAGAGAATAATCATGATAAATATACATATGTCTGTTTAGAGGAACAACTCACCTTTCCAATTCATATCCGTACAAGACGGCCTGGTGATCGTATGCGCTATAAAGGGCTCAAAGGAAGTAAGAAAATAAAGGATATATTAATTGATGAGAAAGTACCTCGTAATGAGAGAGAGAATATTTACATAGTTGCAGATAATACGGATAAAATTATTTGGTTGATCGGTATGAAAAAGGCAATTTTACCGAAGACGATCCATAAAAGTAACTATTTATTATTTGAATACATAGCAAAAGACTAAACTGCGAAAAAAGGAGGAAGAGAATGCAAAACGATATTGAAGAAATACTAATTACCGAGGAAGAAATTAAAAATAAATGTGCTGAAATCGGACAAATTTTAACAGAAGAATATAAGGATAAATTTCCGTTGTTAATTGGTGTTCTAAAGGGTGCTACTCTATTTATGGCAGATCTTTCTCGTCATATTGATACATATGTTGAAATGGATTTTATGGATGTATCCAGTTATGGAAGTGGTACACGATCATCTGGAGAAGTAAAAATAATCAAAGACCTTGATTCAAAAGTGGAAGGAAGAGACTTGCTTGTTATCGAGGATATTATTGATAGTGGTCTAACCTTGAGTTACCTAGTAGACTTATTTAAATATCGAAAAGCTAGATCCGTAAAGATTGTTACACTTTTAGATAAGCCGAGTGGAAGATCTGCGAAAATTAAAGCAGATATAATTGGCTTTAAAGTTCCGAATGCTTTTGTTGTAGGTTATGGGCTAGATTATAATGAGAAATATCGTAATCTTCCATATATTGGTATATTGAAGCCGGAAGTTTATGAATAAGTTATTTTAATGTTAAAAATATAACATGGTAGAACAGATGTTAGTAAGAGTAATTAGTTGTATTAACACTTTTTTCTATGTTACTATGTAATATAGTTTTCTCGCTTGGGAGGAGGTTTTTAAATGGACCGAATTTTTCGGAATATACTTTTCTATGCACTTATTTTTCTCGTATTAATTGGTGTAATAAGCTTGTTTAAAGGACAAAATGAACAGGCTGAAGAATATAATGTAAGACAATTTATGCAAGCATTAGATGACGGTGAAATCGCAGAAATGACGATGCAACCTAAAAATAAAATTATAAGAATTACTGGTTTACTTGAGAAAGATAAGCAACCGTTTATAGTTCAAGTTCCTGATAATACTGAAATCGTTGCGAAGATAACTGAAGTAGCTACTGAGCAAAGTGTGTTAAAAGTTGAAGAAGAAGAACAGCCAAGTGCCTTTGTAAATTTTTTGACGATGATGTTGCCATTTTTAATCATCGGTCTTATATTTTTCTTTATCTTCACTAGGGCGCAAGGTGGCGGCGGTGGAGGCCGTGTAATGAACTTTGGGAAAAGTAAGGCTAAGCTTTACAATGAGGAAAAAGCTAAAGTTCGTTTCTCTGATGTTGCCGGTGCTGATGAAGAGAAACAAGAATTGGTGGAAGTTGTTGAATTTTTAAAAGATCCACGTAAATTTACTAAGGTTGGAGCTCGTATTCCTAAAGGGGTATTATTAGTTGGACCACCGGGAACGGGGAAAACTTTACTAGCTCGTGCTGTTGCTGGAGAAGCGGGAACGCCGTTTTTCTCTATAAGTGGTTCTGACTTTGTTGAAATGTTCGTTGGTGTCGGTGCTTCTCGTGTTCGTGATTTGTTTGAGAATGCTAAGAAAAATGCACCTTGTATTATTTTTATTGACGAGATTGACGCAGTAGGTAGACAACGTGGTGCAGGTCTAGGTGGTGGACATGATGAACGTGAGCAAACCCTTAACCAGCTTCTCGTTGAAATGGATGGATTTGATGGAAATGAAGGAATTATTATGATTGCTGCAACGAACCGTCCTGATATTTTGGACCCGGCATTACTTCGTCCAGGGCGTTTTGATAGACAAATACCTGTTAATCAACCAGATGTTAAAGGTCGAGAAGCAGTCTTAAAGGTTCATGCAAGAAATAAACCTCTAGCAGAAGAAGTTGATTTAAAAACTATTGCTATGCGTACACCTGGTTTTTCGGGTGCCGATTTAGAAAACTTACTAAATGAGGCAGCTTTAGTTACAGCAAGACATGATAAAAATGTAATTACGATGGAAGAAATAGATGAAGCTATTGACCGTGTCATCGCAGGTCCTGCGAAGAAAAGTCGTGTTATTTCAGAGAAAGAACGTAAAATTGTCGCATATCATGAAAGTGGGCATACGGTTATTGGGATGGTCTTGGATGATGCCGATACGGTTCATAAGGTAACGATTGTTCCTCGAGGACAGGCCGGTGGATATGCAGTAATGCTTCCAAAAGAAGATCGTTATATGGTTACACGTGCTGAATTGTTTGACCGGATTACTGGATTACTTGGAGGTCGTGTGGCAGAAGAAATTATTTTTGGTAAAGATCATGTAAGTACGGGAGCTTCCAATGACTTCCAACGAGCAACTGGAATTGCTAAGAAGATGATTACTGAGTATGGAATGAGTGAAGAAATCGGACCTACACAGTTTAATGGCAGTGGAAGTGATGAAGTGTTTTTGGGTCGTGACATCAATAGTGATAAGAACTATAGTGAAGAGATTGCCCGTGCAATCGATTCGGAAACACAGAAATTCATCAATGAATGCTATGAACGTGCTAAACAGATTTTAACGGAAAATCGTGAAAAATTAGAGATAATTGCTGAAAAGCTACTTGAAGTAGAAACATTGGATGCTGAACAGATTCAATCTTTATTTGAAAATGGTGTAATGCCTGAACCGACAGTTGCTTCAGACAATGGCGAAATGCCAGTTGTAACTAACGAGGATAAAGAGCAAGCATCTTCTAATTCTGATGTTAAAGTAAATATTAATTCTAAACTAGAAGATGATTCAGAACCTGACAATTATGTGGAGGCAAAAGAAAAAGCAAATACACGAAAAGATAAAGATGATGATGACTCAACAGACGTCATTGATGATGTTAAAAAACCCGAGTAAATTATTGAAGACCTTTCATTCTGCGCAGAATGGAAGGTCTTTTTGATTGTAACCAAATCATTTTGAAACTTGCTAAAATAAATTATTAATCTTGGCTCTAACAGATTATACATTACTTCCATAGCTCTCACGTTAAAGATGGGCTAATTAATTGTACCCGGTCTATCTCTGTGTGGTATATTAAATTTAACGTTTTATGTTGGAAGGTAAGAAAGTATAAAACTTTCTTACTTTATACATTCAACTTTGGCTTTCGCCATAAAAGCTTGGCGATAAGCCAAGTTTACTAAGGGGAGTATAGGGAATATGATATTTGTACTTGACATTGGAAATACTAACACTGTACTTGGCGTTTTTGATCATGGAAAATTGAAACACGAATGGCGTATTCAGACGGATCGCCATAAAACAGAAGATGAATTTGGAATTTTAGTTAAGTCACTATTTGACTTTAAACATATACAATTTTCGGAGATAGAAGGAATTATTATATCCTCCGTTGTCCCACCAATTATGAAAGCATTGGAAAAAATGTGTCAAATATATTTTGGAATAACGCCTTTAGTAGTTGGAAAGGAACAAGTAAATACACTTCTTGAGATAAAATATCCGCAACCAAAAGAAATTGGCGCTGACCGTATTGTAAACGCAGTTGCAGCGATTGAGATGTTTCAAACACCGTTAATTATTATCGACTTTGGAACGGCAACGACATTTTGTTATGTTGATGAACACCAAGCTTATCATGGTGGCATTATAACGCCGGGTATAAAAATATCAATGGATGCGTTATATAGTAATGCATCAAAATTACCTAAAATTGAAATTGAAAAACCTGAAAATGTTATTGGTAAGTCAACTGTTGAAGCAATGCAATCAGGTGTTTATTATGGATATGTCGGACAGGTTGATGGTATTGTTAATCGGATGAGAGAATATATGAACAATGATCCAACCATTATTGCAACTGGTGGCCTTGCTTCTTTAATTGCAAGAGAATCTGAAACAATCCAGTATATAGAACCACACCTAACATTAAAAGGACTGTATCATATTTACCGACAAAACAAAACGATGTATTAAAGGAATGGGATACTTATGCAAGATTATATTGTAAAATCTACTGTATATGACGGAATGGTTCGGGCTTATGCAGCGAGCACTACCGAAACGGTTGAAGAAGCAAGGAAAAGGCAAGATACTTGGGCAACCGCTTCCGCTGCATTGGGGCGGACACTTACCATTACAAGTTTAATGGGCGCAATGTTAAAAGGTGAAGATACATTAACCGTGAAAGTGGAAGGAAATGGTCCGTTAGGGGCAGTTATTGCAGATGGAAATGCGAAAGGCGACGTGCGTGGTTATGTCTTGCATCCGCATGTGGATTTTCCTTTAAATGAACACGGTAAGCTTGATGTCAGACGTGCAGTGGGAATTGAAGGAACATTAAGCGTTGTAAAAGATTTAGGCCTAAAAGATTATTTTACAGGACAAGTTCCGCTTGTTTCTGGAGAAATAAGCGAAGACTTTACATATTATTTCGCAACTTCAGAACAAATACCATCTGCGGTTGGTGCAGGAGTGTTAATTAACTCTGACCACTCTGTCCTAGCTGCTGGTGGATTTATTCTACAGCTTATGCCTGGAGCAGATGATGAACTAGTCACTAAACTTGAAAAAAGAATTGAAAGTTTCCCGCAGATATCTATTTTAATTCAAGAAGGGAACAATCCGGAGCAAATGTTACAAAAGTTATTTGTTGATGAAAAAGTCGAATTTCATGAAACAGTACCTGTTCGTTACAAATGTAAATGCTCAAAGGAAAGAATGGAAAATGCAATCAAAGGTTTAGGTAAAGAAGAAATTAGACAAATGATAGAAGAAGACCATGGCGCTGAAGCAACTTGTCACTTTTGTAATGAAGTTTATCACCTTTCAGAGGATGAATTAAAGGCACTTATTACAGAATGATATAAAAGGTTCTCATAAAAATATTATTAACCCAAACTTGAGGTTGTTTTATTATTTATGAATTGTACATGAAAATTTTTACAATATAATCGCAGTACAAAATGGGTTCTAATGGATAAAATGGTTGACAAATTAGTTGTTAGAGGATATATTATTAATAAATCCTATAAACTTACTATGGATTAGGAGGCGTTTTAAATGAGAGTGACAAATGACATTACTGGTTTAATAGGGGAAACTCCTATCGTTAAATTAAACCGTACAGTAGATGAAGATAGTGCAGATATTTATGTAAAACTTGAGTTTTTTAATCCGGCAAGTTCGGTAAAAGATCGTATTGCTCTTGCAATGGTTGAACGTGCTGAGAAAGAAGGAGTACTTAAACCAGGGGACACGATAGTGGAGCCAACTAGTGGTAATACAGGTATTGGTCTAGCACTAGTAGCTGCAGCAAAAGGATATAGACTAGTTGTCGTTATGCCAGATACGATGAGCCAGGAAAGACGGAATTTACTACGTGCTTACGGAGCAGAATTATTTTTAACTCCAGGGGCAAACGGGATGAAGGGTGCTATTGAAAAAGCGGAACAACTCAAAGAAGAGCATGGATATTTCATGCCGCAGCAATTTGATAATGAAGCAAACCCTGCAATCCATGTCAAGACTACAGGTCAAGAAATTGTAAAACAAATGTCTGACGGTTTAGATGCCTTTATTTCGGGCATTGGAACAGGCGGAACGATTACAGGGGCGGGAAAAGTACTAAAAGAACATTTTGATGGAGTTAAAATTTATGCAGTTGAACCGGTAGATTCACCAGTTTTATCAGGAGGTTCACCTGGTCCACATAAAATTCAAGGAATTGGAGCAGGTTTTGTACCAAAAGTGTTAGATACAGAAATTTATGAAGATATAATTAAAATTTCGAATGAAGAAGCATTTGAAGCATCTCGTGAAACGGCTCAAAAAGAAGGAATTTTAGGTGGAATCTCCGCAGGTGCTGCTATTGCAGCTGCTAGAAAAGTTGCCAAAGAATTAGGTGAAGGAAAAAAAGTATTAGCAATTCTTCCTGACAATGGTGAACGATATTTATCTACAGCGCTTTACCAGTTTGAAGATTAATTTAATAAACAATGTTTAGTTGAAAGTAGCACAAAGATGTGTTACTTTTTTGCTTTTGAGTTCTAAACAATGGGAGTTTAAATAAGTTCGAATTAATTTTAAGGTTTTTTCATAGGCAGTTAATATAGTATAACTACTTTCATGAGTCGCTCACTGACTAAGAACGCGACGTATTTGGACTGCGCTTACTCGTCCCATCGAAGACCATTAGCACTTTCGTTCGTGCCACCGTAAAGATTTGTCTCAGGCGCCAGTACTAGTACGCCAATTATTCGCAAGTGCAACCTAGGCAATTCGCCCAACGGCTTGCATTCCGGAGCATAAGCGCAACATCCCTAGTCACCGTCACTAACGGAACTGTAGGAAGACCGACTTAGAACAGGTTTTTAGCCTAACGTCGGCATACCCCTAGTGATGAGGGCATGTTTTCTTTAACGAGTGCCAAGTTTTCTAATGATAATGATTTGCAAAATGAGTCACTGTTTTATTCGTTTGTGGTAAACTAAACATGTATTATCTCATTGTAAGTACCTAGAGAATTTTACATATCGTTCATTTTGGGGGAAGATGTATCATGGATTTAATAACAAAGTCAAAAACATACCATCTAAATGAAAGAACACATATAATGGGAATCTTAAATGTCACCCCTGACTCTTTCTCTGACGGTGGCAACTATAATTCAATTGAAAAAGCTGTTTTACAAGCGAAAAAGATGGAAGAAGCAGGTGCTGATATAATTGATATTGGTGGTGAATCAACAAGGCCAGATCATGAACCAATCGATGTGGAAGAGGAAATTAAACGGGTCGTTCCAATAATTAAAGCACTCAAAGAGGAGATTAATATCCCAATTTCGATTGATACGTACAAAGCTGAAACGGCAAAACAAGCAATTGAATCGGGAGCGGAAATAATTAATGATATATGGGGCGCAAAACATGATCCAGAAATGGCTGATGTTGCTGCAACATACGAGGTACCGATTATTTTAATGCACAACCGTACAAATAAGAAATATGAAGCGCTTATTGAGGATATGGTTACAGATCTACAGGATAGTATTGACATTGTGAAGCGAGCTGGGGTTAAAGATAAAAATATTATTCTTGATCCAGGAGTTGGTTTCGGAAAAGAATTGGAAGATAATTATGTAGTAATGAGGCATTTGGATAAATTTATTGAACGACTACCTTATCCATTATTATTAGCTACATCTCGCAAATCTTTCATAAGTAAAGTACTTGATGTCCCGCCAAAAGACCGGGATAATGCAACAGGAGCAACTACTTGTATGGGTATTTTAAAAGGAGCTCATATCGTTCGTGTCCACGACGTAAAGCGAACAGTAGAATTAGCGAAAATGATGGATGCGATGGTAAAAGGAGTTGGGATCTCTGGATAAGATTTTTCTAAATAAGATGGAATTTTATGGGTATCATGGACTTTTTGAAGAAGAAAAGAAGTTAGGGCAAAGATTCTTTGTAGATGTGGAATTGGAGACATCTTTAAAAACGGCGGGGAAAACAGATAATATGAATGATTCGATTGATTATGGAAAAGTTTACTTTATTATAAAAGATATTGTAGAAGGTAAAGCAAATAATTTAATTGAAACAGTTGCTGAAGAAATTGCAGATGCTTTATTAAATTCCTTCGCCACCCTTATGGCTTGTACTGTTAAAGTAATTAAGCCCGACGCACCGATACCTGGGCATTATGAATCGGTAGCGGTACAAATATATAGGGAGCGAGAAAAATGAATACGGTATATATCGGATTAGGTTCCAACATCGATCCCCGTAGACAATATTTAGAAGACGCCATTAACAAGTTAAGGCAAAATGAGCATATAAAGCTTGAAAAAACTTCTTCAATATATGAAACTGCTCCTGTAGGGTATATTGACCAAGATCCATTTTTAAATATGGTTATTAAAATCAAAACTTCATTAACAAGTCATGATTTACTTGAGGTTTGTCAAGAAATAGAGCGACAATTAGGCAGAGAAAAAACATTTAAAAATGGTCCCAGGACAATTGACCTCGACATTTTGTTTTATAATAGTGAATATAGCGATCTAGAAAAATTACAACTTCCTCACCCACGTTTACACAAACGTGCATTTGTGTTAGTACCATTATGTGAAATTGCTCCTAACATTGTTATGCCGACTACAGGTAGTCGGGTTGATGAATTATTAGATAACTTATCTGATAAGGATAAAAAAGAAGTTGTTAAATGGGAAGAAGACTAATATAATTTTGATGATAGGGAATTAAAAGCCAGACTCGTTTGCCTAGAACTGAATTGGTGATAAAGGTATTGTAAATCCTAAGGAGAAAACGAACATGTTATAGATAGATGAAAAAAAGCGATACCGATGATTGAAAGATGGCAAAAAAAGAAACGTTGAAGCAACGAAGTTTATAGATAGCATCTAAATTTGAACATATTGCATAGCTAAAAACAATACAAAGAGCATCATGAGCAATTATAACGTAAATATGCTATGATTTAGTGTAGATTTATTAAACTGGACGTGCTTTAAATTAACATAATGAATATGAAATTTTATGGAGTGATAAGGTTGTCAGAAGAATTAAATGAGCATATGCAAGTCCGTAGGGAGAAATTAGCATCCTATTACGACAAAGGAATAGATCCTTTTGGAGGGAAATTTGTTCGAACAGACCTTGCTAAAGAGTTGCATGAATTATATGGAGAATTATCTAAAGAAGAACTAGCTGAAAAGGAAGTTTCCACTACAGTAGCTGGAAGAGTTATGACAAAGCGGGGAAAAGGAAAAGTAGGATTTACCCATATACAGGATAAGAGTGAACAAATACAGTTATATGTTAGAAAAGATGAAATTGGAGAAGAAGCATACGAAGTTTTTAAAACTGTCGATATTGGTGACATTGTCGGTGTAACTGGGATAGTATTTAAAACAAATGTTGGTGAATTATCTATCCAAGTTAAAGAATTTACTTTATTATCAAAATCGCTTCGTCCATTACCAGATAAATATCACGGACTACAAGATATCGAATTAAGATATCGTAAAAGGTACCTAGATTTAATCACTAATCAAAAGAGTCGCGAATTATTTGTCACACGAAGTAAGATAATTTCGTCTATGCGTCATTACTTAGATGGACAGGGTTTCTTAGAAGTTGAAACACCAATGCTACATACAATTCCCGGTGGGGCAACGGCAAGACCTTTCCAAACACATCATAATGCTTTAGACATTGAACTGTATATGCGTATAGCGATAGAACTCCATTTGAAACGACTGATTGTTGGTGGTTTAGAAAAGGTATATGAAATTGGTCGGGTATTTAGAAATGAAGGAATATCAACACGTCACAGTCCAGAGTTTACAATGATTGAATTGTACGAAGCATATGCAGACTATCAAGATATAATGGACTTAACTGAAAACCTGATTGCTCATATAGCGAAAGAAGTCTTAGGTAATACAACAGTAACGTATGGCGATCATGAAGTAAATTTAGAACCGAAATGGACTAGACTTCATATGGTTGATGCAATTAAAGAATATGTAGGCGTTGATTTTTGGCAAGAAATGACGGATGAACAAGCAAGAGATTTAGCGAAAGAACATGAGGTAACTATAACCGATACGATGACGTATGGTCATATTGTGAATGAATTTTTCGAACAAAAAATTGAAGATAAATTAATTCAGCCTACGTTTATTTACGGACACCCTGTTGAGGTTTCACCACTTGCTAAAAAGAATAAAGATGATGAGCGATTTACGGATCGTTTTGAATTATTTATTGTTGGTAGAGAACATGCAAATGCATTTAGTGAATTAAATGATCCAATTGATCAACGAGCACGCTTTGAGGCACAAGTGGCTGAAAGAGAAGCAGGAAATGATGAAGCGCATTTAATGGATGAAGACTTTTTGGAGGCACTGGAATACGGCATGCCGCCAACAGGTGGACTAGGAATCGGAATCGACCGACTCGTAATGTTATTAACAAATGCTCCATCCATCCGAGATGTATTGCTTTTTCCACAAATGCGAACAAAATAATATAAACACATATAGGTATGGTTTAGATGTACTACTCCTATATGTGTTTTTTAATTATTAAGGCATGAACATATTTGGTGTATTGTTATTAAAGTTTTGAGGAAATGAAAGTATTTTAGACATTGCATTTCATTTTTACATATGTTATATTAATTATCGGCTCAAATGAGCTAGGACATTTTAGAAATCAACAAAATTTATATTTACTGGATTTTTGAATGATTTTCATTATAATAGTAAATGTTGAGTGATTTTCAAAAATATTTCAAAAAGATTTCAAAAAAATGTTGACACTGGAAGTTAAAATGTGTTATATTATAAAAGTCGCTGTTTTGAGAAAGAACAGCAGGAATTA